>NZ_JBILQX010000243.1:0-4380 GCF_044372965.1 Elstera sp.
GGTCGGCCAGCAGTTTTTGCAGCCCCTGAAGCTGGATGGTAACGATCCCATCCATATGGCCGCGCGTCAGGCGGTGGAACATCAGCACTTCATCGAGCCGGTTCAGGAACTCGGGCCGGAAGGCACCGCGCACGATCTCCATTACCCCATCGCGCACGCGCGGCGGAATTTCGGTTTCGGCTTCCGCTGTGTGGGCGAGCAGGTCCGAACCGAGGTTAGAGGTGAGCACGATCAGCGTATTGCGGAAGTCCACCGTGCGGCCCTGGCCGTCCGTGAGGCGGCCATCGTCCAGCACTTGCAGCAGCACGTTGAATACGTCCGGGTGGGCCTTTTCGACTTCATCGAACAGGATGACCTGATAAGGCCTGCGCCGCACGGCTTCGGTCAGCGCCCCGCCTTCCTCGTAACCGACATAGCCGGGCGGCGCGCCGATGAGCCGGGCCACCGCGTGCTTTTCCATATATTCGGACATATCGACGCGCAACAGCGCCTTTTCGTCGTCAAACAGGAAGCCCGCGAGCGCCTTGGTAAGCTCGGTTTTGCCCACGCCGGTCGGCCCTAAGAACAGGAACGAGCCCATCGGGCGGTTCTGATCCTGCAAGCCCGCGCGCGCGCGCCGCACGGCATTGGCGACCGCGTGAATGGCTTCGTCCTGACCAATCACGCGCTTATGCAGCGCCTCCTCCAGATTCAGCAGTTTTTCCCGCTCGCCGGTCAGCATCCGCTCGACCGGGATGCCGGTCCAGCGCGCCACGACGGCGGCGATGTCTTGGTCCGACACCGCCTCCTTCACCAAGCGCGAGCCGCCCGCCGCTTCGGCTTCCGCCAACGCTTTTTCGAGGTTCGGGATCACGCCATAGGTGAGTTCCCCCGCTTTGGCCCAATCGCCACCGCGCTGGACGATTTCAAGCTGGGCGCGGGCGTGGTCCAGTTGCTCTTTTAGTTTTTGCGCGCTGTTCAGCGTCGCCTTCTCGGCCTCCCAAGCAGCGGTGAGTGTGCCCGCTTCCACTTCGAGCCCGTCGAGTTCCTTTTCCAAGGTCACGAGCCGGTCGCGGCTGGCGGCGTCGGTTTCCTTCAGCAGGGCTTCCCGTTCGATCTTCAATTGAATGATGCGCCGGTCAAGCTCGTCCAGGGCTTCCGGCTTCGAATCCACCGCCATGCGCAGGCGCGCCGCCGCCTCATCGATCAGATCGATGGCTTTGTCGGGCAAGAACCGATCGGTGATATAGCGGTTGGAGAGCGTCGCCGCCGCCACAATCGCGCTATCGGTAATGCGCACGCCGTGGTGAAGCTCGTACTTCTCCTTCAGGCCGCGCAGAATCGAAATCGTATCGGGCACCGTCGGTTCCGAAACGAACACCGGCTGGAAGCGCCGCGCCAGCGCCGCGTCTTTTTCGATGTACTTTCTATACTCATCGAGCGTGGTCGCGCCGACGCAATGCAGTTCCCCGCGCGCCAGCGCCGGTTTGAGCATATTGGAGGCATCCATTGCCCCATCGGCCTTGCCCGCGCCGACCAGCGTGTGCAACTCGTCGATGAACAGCACGATCTGCCCGTCGGCGTGGGTGGCCTCTTCCAGCACCGCCTTTAGCCGTTCTTCGAACTCGCCGCGAAACTTGGCCCCGGCGATCAGTGCCCCGAGATCGAGCGAGAGCAGCTTCTTGCCTTTGAGGCTTTCCGGCACGTCGCCCTTGACGATGCGCAAGGCCAAGCCTTCGACAATGGCGGTTTTCCCCACACCGGGCTCGCCGATGAGGACGGGGTTATTCTTGGTGCGGCGGGAGAGCACTTGAATCGCCCGGCGAATCTCTTCGTCGCGGCCAATCACGGGGTCGAGCTTACCGTTCGCCGCAGCTTCCGTCAGGTCGCGCGCATATTTCTTCAGCGCGTCATATTTGCCTTCCGCCGTGGCACTATCGGCTTTGCGGCCCTTGCGCACGGTTTCAATGGTCTGATTGAGGTTCTGCGCGGTCACACCGCCCGCCGCCAGCGCCTTGCCGGGGTTGCTGTCCTTTTCCAAGGTCAGCGCCAGCAGCAGCCGTTCGACGGTTACGAAACTATCGCCCGATTTTTGCGAGAGCTTTTCGGCGGCATCGAAGAGGCGCGCGGTTTCCGGCGCGAGATACAGGTTCCCCGCCCCGCCGCCTTCAACCTTGGGGAGCTTGGCAAGATCAAGATCAATCGCCGCTTCCACCTGCTTCGGGTCGCCGCCTGCGGTGCGAATGAGGTTCGCCGACATGCCTTCCGGGTCTTCCAGCAGCGCCTTTAGAATATGGTCGGGCAGAAAGCGTTGATGGCCCGAGCGTAAGGCCAGCGCCTGCGAGGCTTGTAGAAAACCGCGCGCGCGTTCGGTGTAGTTCGCAAAATCCATGGGTCTCTCCTGTCATGCCGCCCCGGTTTGCCCGGCAGCCAGCTTCGCGCCATGCTGTGCATCGACGCCCTACGCCTTTAAGGTGGCCTCCCGGTTGAGGTTTTTGAAGAGGGTTTCGGCCAATGGGCATAGGTTTTTTAGGCCCGGATTTTTCCAACGAAGCCGCCTGGGATGGGCCGGTTGCCGGAGTGGACGAAGTGGGGCGCGGGCCGCTCGCCGGGCCGGTGCTGGCAGCGGCGGCCATTCTCGATCCCACCCGCCTGCCGAAAGAGTTGATCGGTGGCTTGCGCGATTCCAAGAAGCTCAGCGCCGCCAAACGCGAAGCTTTCGCCACCGCCCTGTGGGCCGCACAAGGATCGGGCGTTTGGGCCGTGGTCGCCGCCGCCTCGGTGCGCGAGATCGACACGTATAATATTCTGGGCGCGACCCATATCGCCATGCTTCGCGCGCTCGACCGGCTCCCCTTACGCCCGGTCGCCGCCCTCATCGACGGCAACCGCGCCCCCAAAGGATTGAGGCTGCCGTATCGTTGCCTCGTTGGTGGCGATGATCGCAGCCTCTCCATCGCCGCCGCCTCGATTCTGGCAAAAGTGATGCGCGACCGGCTGATGACGGGGCTCGCCCGGCGCTACCCGGCCTATGGCTGGGAGAAAAATGCGGGCTACCCGGTGGCCGTGCATCGCGCCGCCCTTCAAGCGGAAGGTGCCACCCCGCACCACCGGCGCAGTTTCGCCCCCGTTCGTGATTTGTTTAAATCATTATAAATCAATAAGTTATATCTTTAAGCTAATTTCAGCCCTTAGAAACAAGTAGCAAGGATCAGAAATATTGGTATGCTGCGATCTACCCCAAAACCCCAAGCGGTAGCGGGTGGCGGAGCCGGAAGCCTACCATATCTTGATTTTTCTTAAGACATTACATTCACTAAGCGCCATAACATACTAAAAACACTCAATTTTCTTATTGACGCTCGTGTCTGACAACGGCATCTTCTGGGTATGACACAGCGCCTCACCCCTTCCTCAGCTCTCCCGTTGGACACGATCCTGATCGGCGACTGCATCGCTGAAATGGCGCGTCTTCCCGATAACTCGGTGGATTTGGTCTTTGCCGATCCGCCCTACAACTTGCAACTCAACGGCGAGTTGCATCGCCCGGACAATAGCCGAGTCGATGGCGTCGATGCCGAGTGGGATAAGCTCGGGGATTTCGAGGCGCACGACCGCTTCACCCGCGCCTGGTTAACCCAGGCCCGCCGGGTGCTAAAGGACGATGGCACCATTTGGGTCATCGGCTCCTACCACAATATCTTCCGCCTCGGCGCGATGTTGCAGGATATGGGGTTTTGGATTTTGAACGATGTGGTTTGGCGCAAGTCGAACCCTATGCCCAACTTCCGGGGTCGCCGCTTCACCAATGCGCATGAAACGCTGATTTGGGCGTCGAAAACGCCAAAATCGAAGTACACGTTCAATTATTCGGCCCTGAAAATGGCCAATGACGATCTGCAAATGCGCTCGGACTGGGTGCTGCCGCTGTGCACGGGCCGCGAACGGCTAAAAGTCGATGGGCGCAAATTGCACCCGACGCAAAAGCCGGAAAGCCTGCTGTACCGCGTGCTGATGGCCTCCAGCAAACCCGGCGATATTGTGCTCGATCCTTTCTTTGGTACCGGCACCACCGGCGCGGTTGCTAAATATCTGGGCCGCCATTTCATCGGCCTTGAGCGCGACGAAGCCTATGCTGCGGGCGCGCAAGCGCGGATCGACAGCGTCGAGCCCGCCCCCGCCGAGGCGATTGCGGCGACGCAATCGCCGCGCGAAGCCCCGCGTATCCCGTTTGGTAATCTGGTCGAACTCGGCCTGATCCGGCCCGGCGAGTTGTTGTTCGACGTGCGCCGCCGATACTCCGCCCGCGTTCGCGCCGATGGCAGCCTTGCTGCCGATAGCGCCCGCGGCTCCATCCACCAGGTCGCGGCCGCTTTGCAATCGGTTCCCAGTTGCAACGGT
>NZ_JBILQX010000057.1:0-19205 GCF_044372965.1 Elstera sp.
CATGTTCCAAGGCGTCTTCGCCAATGCCGGAAACCTTGTGCTGCTGGGCGCGGTGCCGATTGTGCTGCTGGCCCTCACCCTTGACGCGCTATTCCGGCTGCTCGCCGCCCTCGCCCAACGGGGACGCACGGCATGAT
Organism: Elstera sp.; assembly: GCF_044372965.1. Lineage (NCBI taxonomy): Bacteria > Pseudomonadati > Pseudomonadota > Alphaproteobacteria > Rhodospirillales > Rhodospirillaceae > Elstera > Elstera sp. The sequence continues at coordinate 138 of NZ_JBILQX010000057.1, forward strand.
TAAATTCGATAGCGTCACCAAGGTTTTCGATACTTGGACCGCGCTGGACCGGGTTTCGCTCGACGTTCCCGCCGGGGAAATCTGCGCCCTCGTCGGCACCTCCGGGTCGGGGAAATCCACCCTGCTGCGGTTGGTGAACCGGCTCATCGAACCCACAGACGGCGATATTTGGTTGCGCGGGGCTAAAGTGAAAACCGTGGCCCCGGAGATGCTGCGCCGAAGCATCGGCTACGTCATTCAATCGGTTGGGCTGTTTCCGCATTGGACGGTGGCGCGCAATATCGCCACCGTGCCGCGCCTCATGGGCTGGCGGGAGGCGGACATCACCGCGCGGGTGAAGGAACTTTTCACGCTGCTCAGTCTGGATGGCGACCGGCTCGGCCCGATGTATCCGCACCAGCTTTCGGGCGGGCAGCAACAGCGCATCGGCGTCGCCCGCGCGCTCGCCGCCCGGCCCGATTTGCTGCTGATGGACGAGCCCTTCGGCGCGCTCGACCCGCTCACCCGCGCTGGGCTGCAAGCCGAACTGCTCCAGCTTCAGCGCGAGACCGGCACCACCATTCTGTTCGTTACCCATGATATCGACGAAGCCTTACGCCTCGGCAACCGCATCGCGGTGATGGACCAGGGCCGCCTGCTTCAGGTCGGCACGCCCCAGGAGATTCTAACCGCGCCTGCTACGCCCTTCGTGCAAGCTTTCATCGGCGGGGAGGCGGTCGGCTTGCGCCTCCTCTCCCTCGCCACCGCCGCCGACCGGCTGCGCCCTGGCGAGGCACCGCCGGAAACGCCCGCGATTACCGACGCGCTACCGCTCGACCAAGCCTTGTCCTTAATGTTGGCGCGCGGGGTATCGGTCCTCGGCGTGCAGAACGCCCAAGGGAAGCCCGTGGGGGTTTTGCATCGGTCGGACCTGGTATGAGGCTGGTGCGCGACCCTCTGGTTTTGAGCGCCGGGCTGCTCGCCGCTTTGGTGTTAGGCTTGCCCTATAGCCGCCCGCTGTTCGCGGCGCTGTTTCCGCAGATCGAGCGCCCGCTGTATCAGGCCGATCCGTTTTGGCTGTTGCTGCTGCAGCATCTCGGTCTGGTCGCCGCCTCCAGCCTTGCCGCCGCCCTGTTGGGGATTGGGGCCGCGATCTTCGTTACCCGCCCCGTAGGCCGCGAGTTTCGCAGTCTGCTGGCGACGCTCGCCACCTTGGGGCAGACCTTCCCGCCCGTCGCGGTGCTGGCGATTGCCGTGCCTGCGATGGGGTTCGGGGCCGAACCGGCCTTGCTGGCGCTCACGCTCTACGGGCTGCTCCCCATTCTGGAAAACAGCCTAACCGCCTTCGATCAGGTACCCGAGGCGGTGCGCGAAGCCGGGCGCGGCTGCGGCATGAGCGGCTTTCAACTGTGGCGGGCGGTGGAATTGCCGCTCGCTGCGCCGCTGATTCTGACCGGCGTGCGCTTGTCGGTCACGGTGAACGTCGGCACGGCGGCCCTCGCCTCAACGGTTGGGGCGAAATCGCTCGGGTTGCCGCTGATTATCGGGCTCAACTCCGCCAATACCGCCTATGTGCTGCAAGGCGCGCTGCTGGTCGGCGCGTTGGCCCTGACGCTTGATCTGGCGCTAGCGCGATTGGTACAGCGGGCCGAGGCGTGGCGACGGGCTACGCCGGGTTAACTTTTGGCGCGCTGGGGCGGAGTGTAAACTTGCGCACGGCGCGGTAAATCGGCCGCAACGCCTCGCGGATCGAGCCCCCGGCGCGGCGTTCGCGGTAAATGCCGATGCTATTGGTCAGAACGGTCAGCGTGTCGGAGGTGAGGGCGAACAGTGAGCCAACGATCATATTATGGCTCGACCACCCGGCAATGCAGAGGATGAACAGCAGCCGCATGCGGATCGGGTTCGTTTCCCAGCGCCCCAGCGCCGAGACGAACAGCCCGAAGGCCGCGCCCGCGCTCTGCGGCCCCGCCCAGGTGGCGGCAACGAAGGCCAGCATCACGGGAATGGTCAGCCAGAAAATCGCGCCCGCCCAGCGCGCCGGGCGGAAACTGGCGGTCAGCGCCTGGATCACGACGAGGGTACACATGACCGCGCCGGTGTAAGCGTCTGGGCCGATGGCGGCATAGTGCGACGCCCACAGCAGGCTCGACAATGCCTGAATGCCGAGCAGCAAACGCCGCCCCCGCACCACGGGCCACACGAGACCAGACGCAACCGCAAGCGCGCCGAGAGCTTCCGCCAACATGGGGGACCAAGCCTATTTATCCAGAGATGTGAGGGAAGGCTTGGAGCCGCGCGGCCCTGTCCTGCTCAGGTGGATTGATCATACCAAACTGGATACAAATTGGATTCTGCTTTCCCTGCGCCCCTGCCCTCACAGGGACGCATGTGCAGCATGATTAATGTTGCGGATTTGCCGCTACAAACGCCGCCTTCTGCTCCGGCGAGGCTTCCGCCTGATGCAGCTTTTTCCAATCGTCATAGGGCATGCCATAGATGATTTCCCGCGCTTCTGGGTCGCTCAACGGAACGCCTTTTTCGTCAGCGGCGGCGCGATACCATTTGGAGAGGCAATTGCGACAGAAGCCCGCAAGGTTCATCAAATCGATATTCTGCACATCGGTGCGCTCGCGCAAATGCTGCACGAGGCGGCGAAAGGCGGCGGCTTCAAGCTCGGTGCGGGTGGTATCGTCCATAATCGGCTCCTCGGGAATGGTGCTTCACAGATAGGGGCCGCGCTGCCCAACGGCTAGGGGGAACAATTGTCCGGGAGACAGGTTTACCTTTGACGGAACCCTGCCGCCCGCGCGAGGCTGGCCTGTTCGAGTTTTGGAGAGCGATTATGGAACTACCGCCGCTGCCCTTCACCGTCACCGACTGGAGCCAAGTCCCGCCGACGCACCATACCGGCGAAACCGGCACCGCCGAATGGCGCAGCTTCACCTTGGGCACTATCCGCATTCGCCAAGTCACCTATTCTCCCGGCTATCTCGCCGACCATTGGTGCGACCGGGGGCATATTCTCTATGTGGTTAGCGGCGAGCTTGAGACCGAGTTGAAGGATGGGCGTAAATTTCTGCTGACCCCTGGCATGAGCTACCAAGTCTCCGATTTCGGCGACGCGGCCCATCGGTCGGCGACGAAAACCGGGGCGGTGCTGTTTATTGTGGATTGAGGGAGGCCTAAACCCCCATCACCGTCTCGGCGATGAGGTGATCGACAACCGCCTTCAGCGCGTCGTCCTTGTCCGCCCCGCCCGCGAGCGCCGCCTGGAACACGCTGCGCTGCCGGTCGGCACTCGTGCCGCGCGCGAGGATGGTGCGCGCCGACAGAAGTTCGGCGGTACAGCCGAAATGGGCGGCGTCTTCGGCGCAGAGTTCGATCATCTCTTCCAAAAGATCCGAGAAGGGCACGATGGTGCCCTTGCCGAAATCGGCGAGGCCTTCTTCCAGCCCATAGCGTTGCGCGCGCCAGCGGTTTTCGGAAATCAGCATGCGCGCATAAAGCCGCCAGCGCTGGTTGGAGCGGCGCAAGCGCCACAGCATGCGCAGCAGGCAGCGGTAGAGGGTGGCAATCGCAATCGTATCGTCGAGCCGGGTGCAGATATCGGTGATGCGCAACTCCAGGGTTGGGAAGCGCGCCGAGGGCCGCAAGTCCCACCAGAGGCGCGTCGCATCGTCGATCACGCCGGTATTGACCAAGCCGCGCACCTGGCGCTGATACTCGCCCCAGGATTCGAACACTTCCGGCAGCCCCGTGCGCGGCAAGCCATTGAAGACCGACAGGCGGAAGGATTTCAGCCCGGTATCGTCCCCGCGCCAGAAGGGCGAGGAGGTGGAGAGCGCCAGCAGATGGGGGAGGAAATAGGTGATCTGGTTCATCAGATCGATGCGCAGTTCTTCGTCCTCAATCCCCACATGCACGTGCATACCGCAGATAACCAAACGCCGCCCGACCATTTGCAGATCGCGCGCCAGCAGCGTGTAGCGCTCGGCATCGGTATGTTGCGAGCGGCCCCAGTCGGTGAACGGATGGGTGGCGGACGCAATCGGCGCAAGCCCGAAGCGGCCCGCAACCTCGGCCACCGTGCGCCGCAGTTGTGCCAAATCGGCGCGCGCGTCGGACAGCGTCGAGCGCACTTTGGTGCCGACTTCGATTTGTGCTTTCAGGAATTCCGGGCTCACCTGATCGGCCAGCGCGGCTTTGCATTCCGCCATCAGTTCGGGCGGCGGGGAGACGGCAATATCGCGCGTCTGCCGGTCAACGAGGAAATATTCTTCCTCAATGCCCAGGGTAAAGGCGGGTTCGTTCATGGCTGGCCTCCCAGCAGAATGGGGCGGAAGACGCGGGTGAGCCGGTCGGCCCAGGCGGTCACGCCCGCGGCGTCGCTAATCAAATCCTGGCGGATTTCCAGCAGCACATGGGGCAGGCCGCGCGCCTCGGCGTGGCGGTGGATGGTGTGGCTATCGTGATCGCGCCCGGAATAGGGCTCGTTATCCCCCACGGTGAGATTGCCCTCCGCCTCCAACGCCCGCATCAGGGGCAGCGCAATGCGCCCGTCTTCGTTCCACAGAACGCCGATATGCCAGGGCCGTTTGAACCCCGCCAGCACCGGCGTGCAGGAATGCATCGAGATAATCGCGGGGGAGGTGCCGCGCGCCTTCAACCCATCCAGCATCTCAACGATGGCATTATGATAGGGGTGATACAGCGCGTCGATCCGCGCCGCGCGCGCTGCCGCCGACAGATGCTGATTGGCGGGAACCTTCGTGCCGTCGCTCACCGGAGGGATCGAGGTGCCATCATCGAGCGCGCGGTTGAGATCGAGCACGAGGCGCGAATAACCCGAGAGTATGGCGGGCGCATCGAATTTTTCGGACAGAATGCGCGTTACGGCTTCTGCCCCAATATCATAGGCGATATGGCGTTCCATATCCTTGGCCGACACGCCAAAGCCGCCCGTTTCGGGCCGGTCGAGCGACCGAGGCACGCGCGGACTGGCGTGATCGCAGAGAAACAGCACGGGGGCGCGGCCTTCAGCGTTGAGAACGGTAACAGCGGGCGGTTCGTCGGGCGCCAGCAAGGGCGTCGGGGCGGGGGTACTCATCCCTCTTTCAAATCCTGATGGCGTTCAGGCGTCAAGGGGGTCTTCGCCCGATGCAACCAGCCGTTCACCGTCCAGCGCCCATCCAGCGGATCGGTGGCGGCGCTGTGGATCTGCGTGACCGTATGCATCTGGCGCGACTGGAAAAGCACCAGGGAATTATGGGTCGGATCGATGCGGGTGAAGCTGAGGTCGCCGCCGCCGGGCGGATCGAACAGCAGCAAATCGCCGCCCGAAAAACGCCGGGGCAGACGGTGGAAATAATAGATGAAGGTTAAGTGCCGTGCCCAGCTTGGCGCGGCGGGATTGGCAGAGGCGTCGCTATGCACGCTAAAGAAGCCGCCGTCGCTATGGCCCGTCACCTGAAGCTCGCGCTTGCCGACCGCAAAGGGGGCAAGGCCCAACCGAGGGAGAATATTGGCGCGGGCGATCACCTCCTCGAGCCAGGGTAAAAACCAGGCGCGCACCGAATCGGCCCGCTCCAACAGTTGCGCAACCCGCGTTTCCCCATCGACGCGCGGCTGGGTTCCGCCGGTATAAACGCCTGCGGGCGCGAGGCTCGCGCTGTCGTCCGTGAGACTCTGCCACAGGCGCGCTTGTTGGTCGGCGGACAAAACATCGGCGAGTTGCACGAAGGGCGTCGGCCCCTGTGCGCCCTCCGGCAGCGGTGCGCCCGCAAAAATCGCCGCGCCCGCTTGGGCCCCCAAATCGTGGGGATCGGAAGCAAGCAACGCGCGATAGGCTTCCCCCGCCTCGGCCCCGCGCCCAAGACCGCGCAAGAGGCTGGCCCGGCGATGCAGCCCAATTCGATCCGTTGGGGTAAGCCGCGCCTCCAGCCCGGCGAGAAACTGCACGAGCACGGCGGGCTGCGTCATCCGCTCGACCAGGGAGGGTGGAAGGCGATGGGAGGCAGGAGCAACGGTCATTCGGGGGCCTCCAGGCGAGAGAAAAGCACACGCATCTTATGGTACTCAACGACGGCACGGTTTAAAACCAAACCACACGAAACCGCAGCTTCGCCCCCCGCATTAACGGCCAATGAAAAATCGGGCTAATCATGTCTAAAACGTTTCATTTCGCTCAAAATCCAAGTGAAATCTGAAAAATTATTGCTCGCCTTGCGTGATATCGGGCATGCTCACCGATGCGTCAACCGGACGCAGTATGTTAGAGGAAACAGGGCGTGCGGGCATGAAAATCGCAGTACTTAAAGAACGCCGGCCTCATGAGCGGCGGGTGGCCGCTTCCCCCGAGACGGTTAAAAAATTCATCGGCCTGGGTGCCAGCGTCACGGTGGAAACCGGCGCGGGCGACGGGGCTTTTTTTCTCGATGAGGCCTATCAGGCTGCCGGGGCCACAATTGCCGCCAGCGCCGCCGAGGCCGTAACCGATGCCGAGGTGATCCTAAAAGTCCGTCGCCCCTTGGCGGCAGGCGAAGGGGACCTGGACGAGTTGGCCCTGCTGAAGCCGGGGCAAGTGGTCGTCGGGCTGATGGATCCCTACGGCGGGCAGGCGGACGCCTTGGCCGCAACGGGGGTTACGGCGATTGCGATGGAATTCGTTCCGCGCATCACCCGTGCGCAGGTGATGGACGTTCTATCGTCCCAAGCCAATCTTGCGGGCTATAAGGCCGTGATCGAAGCCGCGTCGGTTTTCGCCCACGGCTTCCCGATGATGATGACCGCCGCCGGAACCGTTCCCCCCGCCCGCGTGCTGGTGATGGGCGCAGGCGTGGCCGGGCTTCAGGCGATTGCCACCGCGCGCCGCCTGGGCGGCATCGTGTCGGCCACCGACGTGCGTCCCGCGACGAAAGAACAGGTGGAAAGCCTGGGTGCAACCTTCGTCGCCGTGATCGACGAGGAATTCCAGCAGGCGCAAACTGCGGGCGGCTACGCCAAGGAAATGAGCGCGAGCTATCGGCAAAAGCAGGCCGACCTGATCGCGGACACGATCAAAAAGCAGGATATCGTCATCTGCACCGCGCTAATTCCGGGCCGCAAAGCCCCGATTCTGGTGACGGAAGCGATGGTGAAAAGCATGAAGCCGGGCTCGGTCATCGTCGATCTCGCGGTCGAGCAAGGCGGCAATTGCGAATTGGCCGAGTTCGCGCAAATCGCTGTGAAGCACGGGGTTTCGATTATTGGCCACGCCAATATGCCGAGCCTGATCGCCTCCGACGCGAGCGCCCTCTACGCCCGCAACCTGCTGGCGTACCTAACGCCGCTGGTCGATAAAGAGACGAAGAAACTCACCCTCAATGAAGACGACGAGATTGTGAAAGCCAGCCTGATCGCCAAGGGCGGCGCGCTGGTTCACCCCTCGCTCGTCAAGCCTGCTGCCTGAGGTGCGCCATGTCTCCTGAAGAATTTCAACGCGCCGCCTCGGGCGTTGCCGACCAAGCCCAAATGCTTGCAGGCGAAATCCAGGCGCTCGCACTCAACGCCAAAACCGTCGCGGCCACCGCAGCGGCGCACGGCGGCGTCGATCCCGCAATTTTCGGCCTCACGGTCTTCCTGCTCGCCTGTTTCGTCGGCTATTACGTGGTGTGGAAGGTAACGCCCGCGCTGCATTCGCCGCTGATGGGTGTGACCAACGCCATTTCCTCCGTCATCATTGTCGGCGCGCTCATTGCCGCCGGGCCTGCCGATGTTAGCTTTGCCAAAGTGATGGGGTTCTTCGCCGTCATTCTGGCCAGCGTGAATATCTTCGGCGGCTTCATCGTCACGCATCGCATGCTGTCGATGTTCAAGAAAAAGACGAAGTAGGGGGGCGCGACCATGTCTGAAAACCTATCGGCGCTGCTCTATCTCGTCGCCTCCGTGTTGTTCGTGCTGTCGCTGCGCGGGCTCTCCAGCCCGCAAACGGCGCGGCAGGGCAATCTCTTTGGCATTGTCGGGATGGCGATTGCCATTATCACCACCCTCGCCGGGCCGCATGTGCTGAGCTACTGGCTCATCCTCGTCGCTATTCTCATCGGCGGGTCGGTCGGCTCCTTCATCGCCTGGCGCATCCAGATGACGGCGCTGCCGCAGTTGGTGGCGGCTTTTCACAGCCTCGTCGGGCTTGCGGCGGTGTTCGTGGCGCTCGCCACCTTCTCCGCCCCGGACGGCTACGGCATTACCGATGCGAACGGCATTAAGCTGATTAGCCGCATCGAAATGGCCATCGGCCTTGCCATTGGGGCCGTGACCTTCACCGGCTCGATCATCGCTTTCGGTAAGCTGCAAGCGCTGATTTCCGGCAAGCCCTTGGTGTTTCCGGGGCAGCATCTGCTGAACGCGGGCCTTGGCCTTGCCATTGTCGGCCTCACCGTGTGGTTCTGCATCGATCAAAGCTGGATGGCCTTCATCCTACTCTGCCTGGTGTCGCTGGCCCTCGGGTTCCTGCTGATCCTGCCGATTGGCGGCGCGGATATGCCCGTGGTGATTTCGATGCTGAACAGCTATTCCGGCTGGGCGGCTTCGGGTATCGGCTTCACGCTGCATAACAATCTGCTGATTATCACCGGGGCGCTCGTCGGCTCCTCCGGCGCGATTCTGTCCTACATTATGTGTAAGGGCATGAACCGCTCGATCTTTAACGTCATCCTTGGCGGCTTCGGCACCGATGGCGGCAGCGCGCCTGCCGCAGGCGGCGGCGGGGGCGGCGGCGACAAGCCGGTCAAATCCGGCTCGGCGGACGACGCAGCTTTCATTATGAAGAACGCCCAAAGCGTCGTGATCGTGCCGGGCTACGGCATGGCCGTCGCTCAAGCCCAGCACGCCTTGCGCGAAATGGGCGATTTGCTGAAGAAGGAAGGCGTGCAGGTGCGTTACGCCATTCACCCGGTCGCGGGCCGCATGCCGGGGCATATGAATGTGCTCTTGGCGGAAGCCAATGTTCCCTATGAGGACGTGCTGGAGTTGGAAGAAATCAACCGCGATTTCGGCACGACGGATGTTGCCTTCGTCATCGGTGCGAACGACGTGACCAACCCCGCCGCGAAAACCGATCCGACCAGCCCAATCTACGGCATGCCGATTTTGGACGTGGAAAAGGCCAAAACGGTGCTGTTCATCAAACGCTCGATGGCGTCTGGCTATGCCGGCGTCGATAATGAGCTGTTCTTCCGCGACAATACGATGATGCTGTTCGGCGACGCTAAGAAAGTCACCGAAGAAATCGTGAAAGCGATCGAGCATTCGTAAAAGACAGAAAGGGGCGTTTTCGGACGCCCCTTTTCAACACCGTAGACCGGTTAAAAGCGGGCTGCTGCCCGCACCCGCTTGGGGAGCAAACTCCCCAAGCCCGTCTTTTTTTTCTATCAATAAAAACAAAGGGGGACCGGGGCATTGCCCCTCGGGCGTTTGACGCGCAAAGCACGTCGGGACGGGTTTCGGCGGTAGCCCAATTATACGCTGCGACGGTTTACCCCCGCCCACGATAGGACGGCACCGCCTGATCCGGCACCCAAACGCCTTCGGGCGCGGGGCCGGTTTGGTAGAAAACGTCGATGGGAATGCCGCCGCGCGGGTACCAATAACCGCCGATGCGCAGCCATTTCGGTTGAATGGTGGCCACAAGCCGCCGGGCGATGCCGACGGTGCAATCCTCGTGAAACGCCCCGTGATTGCGGAACGATGTGAGGAAGAGTTTCAGCGACTTGCTCTCCACCAGCAACGCGCCGGGGATATAGTCGATGACCAAATGGGCAAAGTCGGGCTGCCCGGTCAGCGGGCACAGGGAGGTGAATTCCGGCGCAACAAAGCGCACGACGTAATCCACATCCTGCGTGTTGGGAACGGCTTCCAACACGGCGTCTTCGGGGCTCGCGGGTTGAGCGGTTGCCTGCCCGAGTTGGGTTAATCCGGAATATTTGCCAGCGTTTTGGTGAGTCATGATGCCCTGACTATAGCGGGCCGATGCGGCCTGACAAGGCCCCTGCCCGTCCTTATCGTTAACCGCCCCCTTGACCCACGCCGCTAAAGCCGATAGCCGAAGGGTTTCGAAAGCCAATCCTCATCCAAGGAGAAAACCCGTGGCGCAGTTGCAGCCGGTACGCGGAACCCATGATCTTCTGCCCGAAGACGCGCGCCGACACCGCCATGTGGCCGAAACCGCTTGTCTTATTGCCGGGCGCTATGGGTTCGAGGGGATGGCGACGCCGATTTTCGAGTTTGTCGATGTCTTCGCCCGCACTGTCGGCGAAACCTCCGATATCGTCTCGAAGGAAATGTACGTCTTCACCGATCGCGGCGGGGAAACCCTGGCCTTGCGCCCGGAAGGCACGGCGGGCGTGGTGCGCGCACTGATTTCCAACAGCCTCACGCAATCCTTGCCCTTCAAAGCCTTCTACTACGGCCCGATGTTCCGCTACGAGCGCCCGCAAAAGGGCCGCCTGCGCCAGTTCCATCAAATCGGCGTGGAGCTGATCGGCCCGGCGACGCCGCTCGCCGATGTGGAAGTGATTACGGCGGGGGCAGATATTCTCGAAGCCCTCGGGCTGCTGGACCGGGTGCTGCTGCACATCAACACCCTGGGCGATGCCGAAAGCCGCACGGCCTATCGCGCCGCGCTGGTCGAATATTTCTCGGCGCATAAAGATAAGCTCTCGGAAGATAGTCTCGCCCGGCTGGAGAAGAACCCGCTGCGCATTCTCGATTCCAAGGACGAGGGCGATAAGGCGCTGGTGGCGAACGCCCCCTTGTTCGGCGAGTATCTGACCCAGGCCGCCCAAGAGTTTTTCAAGGCCGTCACCGATGGGCTGACCGCCGCCGGGATAGCCTTCAAGCATGATCCGTTGCTGGTGCGTGGGCTCGATTACTATTGCCATACCGCCTTTGAATTCGTGACCACCGACCTCGGCGCGCAGGGCACCGTTCTCGCGGGCGGGCGCTATGATGGGCTGGTGGAACAAATGGGCGGGCCTGCCACCCCCGGCGTCGGTTGGGCCGCTGGGGTGGAGCGCTTGGCGATGCTGGCGACCGAACCGCCCGCCCCGCCGCGTGCCCTCGCCTTAATCGCCCTGGGCGAGGCCGCCGAACAGGCCGCGATTCCGCTCGCCCGGTCGTTGCGGCGCGCTGGAATCGCCGTCGATCTCGGCTATAGCGGCAATATGAAAAAGCGCCTCGCCCGCGCAAATAAAATCAACGCGCGCTTTGCCGTGATTTTGGGCGAGGATGAACTCGCGCAGGGCGTGGCGCAGTGGCGCGATTTAGATCAAGGCGCGCAAGGGCCGGTTCCGCTCGCGGAACTGGTGGGCTATGCCCGCGCCGCGTTTCGGGAATAAGGGTAGCTGGTCATGAGCATGGAAGAAAAACTGGCGCGGCTGACGCAGCGTCACAAAGACCTCAACGAGTTGCTCGCCCAAGAAGGGCTTGACCCGGCTGAAATGGCGAAGCTCTCGAAGGAATATTCGGACCTCACGCCCATCGTCGAGAAGATCGGGGAACTCACCGAAGGTCAGCAGGAACTCGCCTCGCTCGCGGCCATGTCGGAAGATATGAGCCTTGATGCCGAAATGCGCGATTTTGCGATGCAGGAGTTCCACGATCTGAAAGATCGCCTGCCCGCGCTGGAGCGGGCGCTCTATATCGAGCTGCTCCCTAAAGACGCTGCCGACGAGAAAAACGCTATTCTCGAAGTCCGCGCGGGCACCGGCGGGGAGGAAGCCGCGCTGTTCGCCTCCGTCCTGTTCCGCATGTACCAGCGCTACGCCGAACTCCACGGCTGGCGCTTCGAAGTGATGGACGTGGCCGATACGGGTCTGGGCGGGATCAAGGAAGCCAGCGCCTCCATTACCGGACGGGGCGTGTTCGCGCGCCTCAAGTTCGAATCGGGTGTTCACCGGGTTCAGCGCGTGCCGGAAACCGAAAGCTCGGGCCGGATTCACACCTCCGCCGCCACCGTCGCCGTGCTGCCGGAAGCCGAGGAAGTCGATATCCATATCGACGAAAAAGACCTGAAGATCGACGTGTACCGCTCCTCCGGCCCCGGTGGCCAGTCGGTTAACACCACCGATAGCGCGGTGCGCATTACGCACTTACCGTCCGGTTTGGTCGTCATTCAGCAGGATGAAAAATCTCAGCATAAGAATAAGGCCAAAGCGCTGAAAGTGCTGCGCGCCCGCCTGTATGATGCCGAACGTCGCCGTCAAGACGAGGCCCGCGCCGCCAATCGTAAAACCCAGGTTGGGAGCGGCGATCGGTCGGAGCGCATCCGCACCTATAACTTCCCACAAGGCCGCGTAACCGATCATCGGATCAATGTGACCCTGTATAAAATCGACAAGATCCTCAACGGCGAAGCCCTGGATGAAATGATCGAGGCGCTGATTACCGAAGATCAGGCCGAACGGCTTGCCGAAATCGCCTGATCCACAGGATCTGTGGCGGGAGGCAACCCGCCGCTTGAGCGACGCGGGAATTGAGGGCGCGCGCCTGGATGCGCGCCTGCTGCTGGAAGCGGCTTTCGGCTGGAAACCCCACGCGCTGACCTTGGGAACGCCTGAGGTTTCAGCGGAGGGGCTTACGCGGTTTGAAGGTTTCCTCGCCCGCAGGCTGGCGCACGAGCCGGTCAGCCGCATTCTCGGCCTGCGCGATTTCTGGTCGCTGCCGTTTCGGATTTCCCCGGCAACGCTCGACCCGCGCCCGGATTCGGAAACCTTGGTGCAGGCGGTGCTGGATCGGACGGAGAAAAACGCGCCGCTGCGGCTGCTTGATCTTGGCACCGGCAGCGGTTGCCTGCTGATCGCGCTGCTCACCGAACGCCCGAACGCCTGGGGGGTGGGAGTTGATCGCGCCCCTGCGGCGGCGGCGATGGCTCACCTGAATGCGCACGCGCTTGGCGTTGCCGACCGGGCGGCTTTTGCGGCGGGCGATTGGACCGATCCGCTGGCGGGGCGCTTCGATGTGATTCTCTCCAATCCTCCTTATATTCCACTCGCCGACCGCGCCGGACTGGCCCCGGACGTGCGCGACTATGATCCGGCCCTGGCCCTCTTCGGCGGCGTGGACGGGCTTGATCCGTACCGGCGTTTTGCCGGGGAGCTTCAGGCGTTCCTGGTGCCAGGGGGGCTCTTGGCGCTCGAAATCGGCTGGGATCAAGGGGAAGCGGTGCAGGCGCTCCTGCAACAGGCGGGCTGGCATTCTGTGGCTTGTTTGCCCGATCTTGGCGGGCGCGACCGGGTGATTGTTGCTAATTCGCCACAAATTGGGCCATTTTAAGACTCCCCCTGACAGAAAACAGTTGGAAACGCCGGGGGTTGCGTCTAGGGTCAACCTGTTCCGGCACTTAGTGATCTTAGATCACGCGCGGATCAGGATCGCGGATGCGCCTGATCTTAGCGCCTCCCCAGTCAGGCGGGGGAGACGCACCGGGGGACACCATGAAAATTGGTTTCCCGTGGAACTGGAACCCCAGGTCATTGGATGAATAAGCAGCCAAAACCCTGCCGACAAACATACTGCCAAGAAACGGGTACCATGAGACAAGGTCCGCAGATTAAGCGTCCCCGGGGACGAAGCCAAGGCGGCTATCAAGGCAATAACAATCAGAGCAATGGCGGAGGCGGGAATAATAATAACCGCAAGCCAGGCTCGGCGCGGCATCAAACCTTCGATAGCAATGGCCCCGATACGCGCGTGCGCGGCACTGCCATTCAAGTTTATGAAAAATATATGTCTCTCGCCCGTGATGCGACCACCTCCGGGGATCGCGTGATGGCGGAGAATTATTACCAGCACGCCGAACATTACTATCGTATTATCGCCTCGTTCAGCGAAGGCCAGCCCTATATTCCCCAGCATATGCAGCAGCGCGATTCCTTCGATTACGATCAGGATGACGAGCGCGCGCAGGACCAGGGCGATGCAGGCGCACAGGAATCGCCGGGCCTTGATGCCCCGCAGCCCGATCTGCAGCTGGGCGAAAATCCCCGCGTCGATGCGCCCCGCACCGATGCCCCCCGTACCGATCTTCCGCGCCCCGAAGGCGGGCGTTACGAGGGCGAACGGCGCGAGCCGCGCCGGGATTATCGCAACGAAGGCCGCAACGAGCCGCGCGGCGACTATAATCGCAATGAGCCGCGCGCTGACTTTAATCGGGGTGAGCCGCGCGGAGACTATAGCCGGAACGAACCCCGCGCCGACTATAACCGCAACGAACCGCGTGCGGACTATAACCGGGGCGAACCCCGCGCTGACTATAATCGCGGCGAGCCGCGCGGCGAGTATAACCGCAACGAGCCCCGCGCCGAGTATCGGGGCGAACGCCGACCGGACCCGCGCCAAGATCAACGGGGCGAGCCCCGTCAAGATCCGCGCCAAGATCAGCGGCCCGACCCGCGCGCCGATACGGGCGATTACAACGAACATCCCGCGTTTCTGCGCCAACCCGCCCGCCGCCCGCGCGACGAGCAGGAGCCCCGGCAAGATCAGCCCCGGAACGAGCTGCCGCGCAATGAGCCGCGCGGCGAAGGTCGCCCCGAAGGCCGTGGGCGTGGCCGGTCCTCCTATCAGGGCGGTTACGAGCAGCAGCCTTACGAACAGCCCGCTGCGGCGGCAAATGCCGGTCCGGTAACGGTTATCACCCCCGCAGGCGGTGGTCTGCCGCCGCTGGAAACGGCGCCGATTGCCGCGCCGCCGCCGCCCGCGCCGGTGGTTGTGGAAGCGCCCGCCCCCGCGCCGACGCCGGTCGTCATTCCGATTGCCGAAGCGCCCGCGCCGACCCCGGTGGAGGCTGTGCTGCCGCTTGATCTACCGGTCCCGGAACCTGTCGCCGCCGATGCCGCACCGGACGCCCCGGCGGAGCCGCCCAAGCGCAAGCGCGGCCGTCCGCCGAAAGTAAAACCGCCCGTCGAGGCGTAGTATCAAGCCCCGGTTCCTCGCAGGACCGGGGCTTTTTCTGAGGTTTTTTTCTTAGGCTTTTCTTAGGGCGAGCATCAGCGCGCCGCCTGCGACCAGCCCCCAAAACGCCGGGCCGATACTAAAGAAGCCGATGCCCGAGGCCGCGACGGTAAAGGTGAGGATCACCGGCAACCGTTCAGCCTCTTTCGCGAGACCCCCAGCAAGGGCGCTGGCAAGGCTGGGGAGCAACGCCAATCCCGCCACGGCTTGAATGAGCAACGGCGGGGCGGCGGCGATGAAAGCGGCGGCATAGCTCGCCCCCAGCCCCAACAGAATATAGGTTGCCGCAGCGGCCACCGTGGCGCGATAGCGCTTGCCGGGATCGGGATGGGCTTCCGGCCCGGCGCAGAGCGCGGCGGTAATCGCCGCCAAATTCATTGCCTGCCCGCCGAACAGGGCGGCCACCGCACTGCCCATGCCGGTGATAATGAAAATCGGGCGCGTGTCAGGATCGTAGCCATTGCCGCGCAGCACGGCGAGGCCGGGGATATTCTGCGAGGCCATCGTCACGATAAACAACGGCAACCCGATGCTGATGGCCGCTTCCAGCGAGAAGATTGGCAGCACCAATTCCGGGCGCGGCCAGGCGGCGGCAAGATCGGGCAGGGGCGTACTCCAAGCGATCAACCCCGCCGTCACCGCCACTGAAACCGGCACGGCATAAAGCCGGGCGAAGCGCAGCATGAGCGCCCAGGTGAGCAGAATCGGCAGGGTCAGCCACGGCAGCGCCGCCATCGAGCGCACCGGGGCAAGGCAGAGGTCGAACAGCACCCCCGCCAGCATCGCACTCGCCAACCCCATTGGAATCCGCCCAACCAGCCGACCGAACAGCGGCCAGAGCCCCGCCAGCACGATCAACCCCGCCGCCACGAGAAAACCGCCGACCGCCGCCGGAAAGCCGCCCGTCGGCACGCCGGTCGCAATCAGCAGCGCGGCACCGGGGGTAGACCAGGCGATTGAGATCGGCAGACGGCTAAAAAGGCCCATTTGAATCCCAATGAGCCCTTTCACGACGCAGAGCGCCAAAAGGCCGGAGGCCGCCTGGATCGGCGTTGCCCCCGCCGCCGCAAGCCCCTGAAGCACAATCGTAAACGCACTGGCAAAGCCCACCACCGCCGCCAAAATCCCGGCGCTGGTCGGTTGAATAAAATCGCCTGCCCCCGCGCCCTGCCCCGCCATCGCTCAACCCTCGGCTTGCCCTTCCCGCCCAAAAGGGGCAGGGTATCCGCATCAGTTAATCGGATTTTGGATCCAATCGACAAGAGGGTTTTTCGATGCCCCCCGACACGATGCCCCTGGCCGGTCTTGCAACCCTGCTGGAGCAGCAGCCGGTTCGCCCGCGCACGGCGACCGAATTCGTCGAAGCGGCGTTGCGACAGGCGATTCTCGGCGGGCACATCGCCCCCGGAACGCCCTTGCGGCAGGAAGATCTCGCGGCGCTGTTCGGGGTGAGCCGCATGCCCGTACGCGAGGCCTTGCGCCAGTTGGAAGCCCAGGCGTTGGTCGATTTCGAACCCCATAAGGGCGCGGTCGTCACCGAGATTTCCGCCGAAGACGCCGCCGATAATTACGCCATCCGCCGCGCGCTGGAGCCTGCCGCCTTGGCGCTGTCAATCCCGAACCTGACCGGCGACGATTTCGAACGGGCGGAAGAATTGCTGAGCGATCTGGACGGCGAGGAAGACCAAGCCCGCTTAGGCGACCTCAACCGCCGTTTTCATCTCTGCCTTTACGGCGGAGCGGGCCGCCCGAAGCTGCTGGGGCTGGTCAACGCTCAACTCGCGGTCGCCGACCGCTATTTGCGTTTCCATTTGGCGGCGAAGGGCAGGGATCATCTGGCGCAAGCGGAACATCGGGCGCTGCTCGCCGCCTGCCGGGCGCGCGATGCGGCGGCCGCGCAGGCGGTGCTGCTCCAGCATCTCGATACGGCCGCCGAAACCATTGCCCGCTTCTTTGCCGAACGCGGCTAAGCGGTTAGGCCGTTAACCAGCCGCTCAAAAGCCGCAAGCGCCGCCTCCGGGGTAGGTTCGAAGCTGGCGCGCAGGATCGCCCCATCCATTGCTACACAGAGCGCGAGCGCCTGGGCGTCGCGGTCGGGGCCGGGCGGCAGCAGATCGGCCAGAACCGCCGCCACGTCATTCTTGTGGGCCAGGGTGATGCGCTGCACCTCCGGCAAGGCGGGGCCGATATCGCTGACGCTGTTGAGAAAGGCGCAACCGCGAAAGCCGGGGTCGCGGAACCATTCTTCCAGCGTTGGAACCAGGGCCGCGAGCGTGCCGCAGTGCCTTGCCAACCCGCCCCTGAACCAGTCCATCCAGCGGGTATGGCGATAGTCGAGATAGGCGAGGATCAGGTCATTCTTGCTCGGAAAATGCCGGTAGAAGGTGGTTTTCGTCACCCCCGCCTCGGCGATGATCCGGTCGATGCCAATGGCGCGCACGCCCTCGGCATAAAAGAGATCGTGGGCAGTGTGCAGAATACGGGTGCGGGCGGCAGAAGGGTTCATGGAGTCATTATAGACAGGTCTGTCTACCTGAGCTAGAGTCGAGATCTAGACAGACCTGTCTACATTTCTTTCTGGAGCCGATTATGGACGAAAAGCCGCCCCTACCTCCCTTCACCGCCGAAACCGCTGCGCTGAAAGTACGCCTCGCCGAAGACGCCTGGAACTCGCGCGACCCGGAACGGGTAGCCCTGGTGTATACGGACGACACGCACTGGCGGAACCGGGCGGAATTTCCGGTGGGGCGGGAGGATGTGAAAGCGCTGCTTCACCGCAAATGGGCGCGGGAGTTGGACTATCGGCTGATTAAAGAGCTTTGGGCCTTTACCGATAATCGCATCGCCGTGCGGTTTGCCTATGAATGGCACGATGATTCGGGCCAATGGTTCCGCTCATACGGTAATGAGAATTGGGAGTTTACGGCGCAAGGGCTGATGCAGCGGCGCTTTGCCAGCATCAACGATCTGCCAATTGCCGAAAGCGCGCGGAAATTCTTTTGGCCGCTTGGCCGCCGCCCGGACGGTCACCCGTCACTGAGCGATCTCGATCTTTAGAGAATTGAAGAATGGTGGCGGGAAGTGGAGTTGAACCACCGACCTTGGGCTTATGAGTCCCCTGCTCTAACCAACTGAGCTATCCCGCCACATACGGACCCTTCAAGGCCGTCTTCACTAACGATCCGCCCCCGCCCTGTCAAGCGTTAAGGGAAAATTTTCTAGGGGCCGCTTTGGTGTCCCAACGAATCGCCGCCCGGCAGGCACTTGCGGACATTAACCAAAATAAAACATCGCTATTTTTGCGATTTTTTAGATATTAACAAAGATGAATTTCCCGAAAAAAGACTGGCAATCCATTGACACAACGCCCCCTTGGTGCGCCATACTTTCTTTCTAACGCATTCTAAAGCGGTGAAGTCTGCGGGCAGTGACAAAATGAATCAAACCGACGTAATAATTAGATTTTCTTTTGAAAATACAAAAAAATGCCTTTTCCACGCCCTAGTCGTTTTATTTTTAAACGGCTCTACAGTTTTGCTGCTGTTAGGAAAAACCGAAAATCAGGCGCTCGCTTTGATGCCGATTTTGCTTACCATTCCTCTTCTCACGCGGTTGTGCTGGATTTTTGGTCAAGAAATACGGCGACTGGCCAATCATGGCACACAGAGAGGTGAAACTTCGCTTTAGGCGAACCGGGCGCGCAGATCGGCTAACAACGCGGCAAGCGCCACGTCATCATAGGGAGCCGCCGCGCCACTCCCCCAAACCGGGCCGGGCCAGGCCGCATCCCCTTCGTTCCGCGCCACAATATGCACATGCAACTGCCGCACGATATTGCCGAGCGCGCCGATATTGAGCTTCAAGGGCGTGGCCACCGCGCGTAAAATCTCGGCGCACTGGGTTATTTCCGCCCCGAGGCGCGCCTGATCCCCCGGCGATAAATCGAGAATTTCCACCGCCCCCGCCCGGCCCGGCACCAGGATAAGCCAAGGAAACCGCGCGTCTTTCATCAAAAGAACGGTGCAAAGTGCCAGCGCCGCCACGGGGACCGTATCCTGCGCAAGTCTGCTATCGAGCGAAAACTCGCCCGTCGCCCCA
>NZ_JBILQX010000058.1:0-19075 GCF_044372965.1 Elstera sp.
TCCATCGGTAGGCTCCGAGCGAGGGACCCCATCAGTGAATCACAGCAAAACTGAACGGGCGAGGGTTTTTGCGGGTGTCCAGCTAATGAGTTTATCTATCTCAAAAAAAGATCAGCACAATTTTGACATTCGAATCGGTGGTGATGAGCTTTGGAAACTTCAGCGCAAAGAAGATTTCAATCTCGACACCTCCAAAGAAGACGAAGGTGAGGACTGAAAACATAAGATCTATTTCAAAATAAATACATTTTATGACGTAAAATCATCACAAAACTATGCCCGACAGAAAAAACCCCGCGCCTTTTGCAAGACGCGGGGTTTTCCAAGGATAAGCTAAGAGATGCTTACGCAACCGTCGCCTTCGGCTTACGCGCCACAACCTTTTCGGCGATACGGGCGGACTTGCCGCGACGGTCGCGCAGGTAGTAGAGCTTCGCCCGGCGCACGGCACCGCGACGCACCACTTCGATGCCCGCAAGACGCGGCGAGTAGAGCGGGAACACGCGCTCAACGCCTTCGCCGTAGGAAATCTTCCGCACGGTGAAGTTGGAGTTGATACCGGAGTTCTTACGGGCGATCACCACGCCTTCATAGGCCTGGATACGCTCGCGCGTGCCTTCGATAACCTTCACCTTAACCTTTACGGTATCGCCAGGAGCGAAGACCGGGATGGGGTTGTCGGCGGTGAGCTTCGCAATCTGCTCTTGCTCAAGAGTCTGAATGATGTTCATTGCATCTTCCTTTGAGGATCGAGAGAAGCCATCGGCCTTGCAGCCGGGGCTTATCGAGAGCGGCAAGGGGAATGCTCCCCCTACCGTGACGGCCCAAAATTACTTTCGGGCCGGGACTGAACGGGCCTCGAAGGCCCGCATCAGATCGGGTCGGCGGGCGCGGGTAATGGCCTCGGCTTGTGCCTGACGCCACCGCGCGATTTCCGCATGATTGCCCGAGAGCAGCACTGGGGGAACCTCCCGCCCGGCCCAATCGGCAGGGCGGGTATAGTGCGGATACTCAAGCAACCCGTGCGAAAAACTTTCTTCCGCCGTTGTATCTTCATTGCCCATAACGCCGGGAAGCAGCCGGATACAGGCATCCAAAAGAACCAGTGCCGCAGGCTCGCCGCCCGACAGCACATAATCCCCCAGGCTAACCTCTTCCATCGCCCACGCATCCAAAACCCGCTGATCGACGCCTTCATAGCGCCCGCACAGTAGGATCGGACCAGGGCCTTCCGCCAGCGCGATCACCCGCGCTTGCGTTAAGGGCGTGCCGCGCGGCGAGAGGTACAGGATCGGGCGATCCGAGCCCTCCGTAACGCCCGAGCGCTTGGCGCGATCAGACATAACAACCGAGCGCAAGGCGCTGTCGATCACATCGGGCCGCATCACCAAACCTGCACCGCCGCCGAAGGGCGAATCATCGACGCTGGCGTGCCGGTCGGTCGCGAAATCGCGGATCTGGATGGTTTCAATCCGAACCCGCTCCGCCGCGAGCGCCTTACCCGCCAGAGAATGCCCAAGCGAACCCGGAAACATCTCGGGGAACAGCGTTAAAACCGTTGCAGTCCAAGGCCCCGCAGCACTCATGCCGCTTCGCCCGAATCCGTTTCGGTTTCATCGTCCCCGCCGCGTCCCGGCTCGCCCATCACTTCCTCGGGCAGGCGCACGGTCAGGCGGCGGTCGGCGATCGAGATCACCGGTACCACCGCTTTGGTGAAGGGCAGATACAGGCCACCCTTCGGACCGTTCACCACTTCCAGCACGTCCCCCGCGCCAAAATCATGGATTGCCCGCACCTGGCCTAAACGGTCGCCCGCTTCGGTCACGCACAGACAGCCGATAAGATCGGCGTGGTAGAAATCGTCTTCCTCGGTAAGGTCGGGCAAAACCGCCCGATCCACATAGAGCCGACGACCATTCAGCGCTTGGGCCGCGTTGCGATCCTCAACCCCGGCGACGCGCACGACCAAAACATCGCCTTTGCTGCCTTTGGGCGCTTGCCCTCCCGGCGCGAGACGAAATTCCTGGCCCTGCTCGTCGCGCAAGGGCTGATAGCGCAACACGTCTTTCGGCGCGCCGGTATAGCTGTGAAACCGCACCAAACCGCGCACCCCATGCGCCCCGGCGAATTGGCCGACGCACAAAAGGTTAGACGGATTGGACGCTTGCACCATTCCCCGCGCGCCTTAGCCGAACCTACTCAGCCGCAGCGGCAGCAGCGGCGGCCTTTTCGGCGGCGGCAGCGGCAGCTTTAGCGCGTTCCTGGGCCTTCTTCTTCGGCGCCGACTTCGTCGGGGTGTCGCGGTAGACCGGCGCTGCGATCAGACCGGCTTTACCCAAGAAACGGGCCACACGGTCCGTCGGCTGCGCGCCAACCGAGAGCCAATGCTTAATGCGCTCTTGGTCGAGGTGCAGACGATCCGGATGATCCTGAGCGACCATCGGATTGTAAGCGCCGACCTTTTCGATGAAACGGCCATCGCGCGGCGAGGTCGCTTCGGCGATCACGATGCGATAGTACGGACGCTTCTTGGCACCACCACGGGTCAGACGAATCTTTAGAGACATTTACCAACTTCCTTACAGGGTCTAAGTCAAACTCAAGTTATGCTACGATCAGTTTCTTCTGGGATCAGGCTTCTTCTGGATCGTGGCAAACCGCTTCAATGCGCCAGCCATCGGGATCGATGACAAAGGCGGCATAATAATTCGGGTGATAGTGCGGCCGCAGGCCCGGCGGGCCGTTATCGACCGCACCCTTTTTCAGCGCGCAGCCATAGAACGAATCCACCGCCGACCGGCTGGGAGCCCGAAAACAGAAATGCTGGCCAGGGCCGCTGCCCAGCGGCTTTCCGCGCCCTTGCGTTTCCGGATGGTCGCTATCGCCAATCCAGAAACAGGGTGCGGGAGCGCCGGGTGCGCCATAGCCCGCAACCTTATAATCGTTGAAGACCACGAGCGGCGCAAAGCCCAGGGCGGCCAACACCGTATCGTAAAAATCGCGGGCGGCGGCATAGTCGCGCACGCCGATGGAAACATGGTCCATCATCGCGGGAAACCGCCCTTGCCCATCATGTTCTGAAGCTGCGGCATCATACGGGAAAGCTTGCCCGATTTGCCCATCGCCTGAACCTGCTTCATCATCTTCTGCATATCGCCGAACTGCTTCATCAGCCGGTTCACTTCGGCGACGCTCGTGCCGGAGCCATTGGCGATGCGCACGCGGCGCTTGGCGTTCAGCACTTTCGGGTCGCGCCGTTCGGCCTTGGTCATGGAGAGGATGATCGCCTCTTGGCGCTTCAGCATCCCATCATCGATCTTGGCTTCGGACATTTGCTTTTTGATCTTGCCGATACCCGGCAACATGCCCATCAAGCCGCCCATGCCGCCCATTTTTTTGAGCTGGCGCAGTTGCGAGAGGAAATCATCGAGATCGAAGGTTCCCTTCTGCATCTTGGCGGCGAGTTTTTCGGCCTCTTCCTGGTCGATGGTCGCCACGGCCTTTTCGACCAAGCTAACGACATCGCCCATGCCCAAGATGCGCCCGGCGATCCGGTCCGGGTGGAAATCTTCCAGCGCATCCATTTTTTCGCCGGTGCCGAGCAACTTGATCGGCTTGCCAGTGACGGAGCGCATGGCAAGCGCGGCCCCACCGCGCGCGTCGCCGTCGATACGGGTGAGCACGATCCCCGACAGGCCAACGCGCTCGTTAAAGATGCGCGCGGTATTCACCGCGTCCTGCCCGGTCATGGCGTCCGCCACCAGCAGGGTTTCCGCCGGCTGCGTTGCGTCGCGCACGGCTTCGACTTCGAGCATCAGCGCATCGTCGATGGACAGGCGACCCGCCGTATCCAGCATGAGCACGTCATAGCCTTCGGTCTTGGCCATCACCAGCGCGCGTTTGGCGATCTCGACCGGCTGTTGCCCCGCGACAATGGGAAGCGTCGCAACCGAAACCTGACGCCCCAGCACCGCCAACTGCTCCTGCGCCGCCGGGCGGGCGACGTCGAGCGAGGCCATCAGCACCTTCTTGCGGTCGCGCTCGGCAAGGCGTTTAGCGATTTTTGCCGTGCTCGTGGTCTTGCCGGAGCCTTGCAGGCCGACCATCATCACAACCACGGGGGCGGCGGCGACCAAATCGAGGGTTTGGACGGTGCCGCCCAGCAATTCGACGAGGTGGTCATGAACGATCTTAACGACCATCTGACCCGGAGTGATCGATTTGACCACCTCCGCCCCAACGGCGCGTTCCTTGACCGAATTGATGAAATCTTTGACGACCGGCAGCGCCACATCGGCTTCGAGAAGCGCAATGCGCACCTCGCGCAAGGCCTCGTTAACATCGGATTCTGAGAGGGCACCGCGCTTTTTAAGGCGGTCGAAAACCTCTCCTAACCGATTGCTGAGCCCTTCGAACATGCGTGTGCCGTACCCGTTCCCACAAAACAAAAAGCGCCGGTGCGCGACACTCGCGGACCGGCGAGGATCTTCCCCTGGGGAAAACCCTTCGATAAGGTGCGAGCTATTAGCGCTTTTGGCACGGTAAGTCAAACAGAGTCGTGCCTAAGATCGTGACGTTAGATCGGGAGTCTGAGTGCTTATCCCAACCCCCATGCCCAGCGCAGCCTCTGCCCTGCCCGTGTCCGTCGAGGACCAGCAGGAGCTCTTCACCACCCTGCTCGACGGCAGCAATCAGGCGATCTTGATTCACGATCGGCTGGAGCCGCTCTACGCCAATCGCAAGTTTGCCCGCCTCCTGGGCTTCGAGACCCCGGAGGAGGTAATTGCACTCGGCTGGCTTGATGACCTTATCCCCATTCAGCGCCTCGTGCGCGCTTTCGTGATCTGGAGTCGCATTCTGGAAAGCGGCCAGGCCGTCACCCTCACCGAGGTGCGCGGGTTGAACCGGCAGGGGGCGGAAATTTTTGTCGATGTGCATACCCGCCCGATTCAATGGCAGGGCCGCACGGTTGTTTTCTCGAGCCTCTATGATGTCACCGCGCGGGCACGGGCGAAGCGGGAGTTGGAACGCAGCTATTTGCGTTATCGCCAACTGGCCGAATCCGCCCACGATGTGTTCTGGGACATGAGCGCGGACGGTCGCCTGACCCATGTGGAAGGCGGCGACGATCTCGGCCACGCCTTCAGCCTCTGCCTCGGCGACCGCTGGATCGATCATGTGCCCGTCGACGCGCGCGACGATGCCATGGTTGCGGCCATCGACGCTGCGCTGACCGCCGGGCGGGCGTTTCGCAGCGAAACCATTCCGTTTGATCTTGGCCCGCTTGGGCGGCGGCTGATTGAAATGAACGGCGTTCCGGTGCGCGACGAGCGCGATCGGCTCATTGGTTTTCGGGGCACGTTCCGGGATGAAACCGGCGCAGAGCAAGCGCGGCGCGAAGGCGAACTACAGCGCAATCTGGCCGCCCTGGGCCGCGTTTCGGGCGGGGTTGCCCATGAGATCAATAATCTGCTGCAACCCATCCTCACCTTCTCCCGCCTCGCCGCCGACCGCGCCGACAACGAGCGCGACCGCGAAGCGATGCAGACCGTCCTCGCCAGCGCCCGCCAAGCCCGCGACATTGTGCGCACGGTGTTGGAATTTGCCCGCCCGCGCAGCCCCGGCGGCGTTGCAACCATCGCCGACCCGGTGGAAGTGATCGACCGGGAGATCCGTATTCTCGCAACGCAAGCCCCTTTGGTTCGCCTCACCGTTTCCCACACGCCCGGTTGCAATCGGCCCATTCTTGGGGGGCCGGGCGAACTCGGTCAAATTGTGGCGAACCTGTTGAAGAACGCTTTCGAGGCCATGGAGGGGCAGGGCGGCGTGACCCTGTCCACCGCCACCCACCCGGACGGTAACGCCCTGGAACTTTGCATCGCCGATACCGGCCCCGGCATGACCGAAACCGTCCGCGCGCGGGTGTTCGAACCGTTTTTCACCACAAAAGAGTTCGGCAAAGGCACGGGCCTTGGCCTTTCCATCGTCTATGGCATTGTGCGGCGCTGGGGCGGCACCATCCGCTGCGATAGTTTCCCCGGTGCAGGGACCCGATTCACGCTGGTTTTGCCCTATGTCACAAGGCAAAATGCCGTGGAGGAGAATAGTAAGTCTGGTTAGCCTTTCCCAATACGGCAGAATCATCTTAGACTGCGATTGCACCTGGACTAAAGATTAGGCATCCGCCCCATGACCGAGACTGGCATTTCGCTTTCCATCCTGATTGTTGAAGATGTGGCCGCCGTGCGGGAAGCGATTGCGCTGATCCTGGGGGATGCCGGGCATCGGATTGAACGCGCCGAAAATGGCGAGCAAGCCGAAGCCTTCTTGCGCGACCCGCAATATCGTTTCGACGTGGTTGTTACGGATCTTTGGATGCCGGGGGTTGATGGTTTGCAACTGCTCGCCCGCTGGCGCGCCGCCCGGCCCGATACACGCTTTGTTGTTGTTTCCGGCGGCTCGCGCAGCATGCCGCTCGAAGTTTCGACGGCGGCCGCCGAAGCGCGGGGGGCCGATGCGGTCGTCTTCAAACCCTTCGAGCCGGAAGAACTGCTGGCGGCTCTTACCCCCCACTAACCCCTGTAGCGCGGGTCTATTCGACCGGGGTCGAGCGGTTAACCCGGGGATAGAAGCCAATCACCCCGTCCTGATGCGAAGCTTCATCCGACGCGGCGGGTTCGCTCGCCAGCGGCACTGGATGAATCGCCGGGCGCACCCGGTCGCCCTCGCTCGCAGCCGCTGTTGCATTTGCGGCGTCTTCTTCCGACGCGGCAGCAACCCCGCGCGCGGGCAAGCGCCGCAGCACACCTTCGGCGGCTTCGATCAGCGTAATCCGCAAAGTGGGATCAAGGAGCGCCACCGCCCGGCCAATTTCGGCTAAAGGATCGTCGGCAATGCGTTGACGACCTTTCGGAGTAAGGTCAATCCGCAGCACCTTGCCGCGCCCCGGCATTTTATTGCTGGTAACGAACCCTTTGCCGATCAGGGCTTTCACCGTTTGCCAGGAGGTGCCGAGCGAGGCACCAACAAACGCCGCGAACGCCGCCACCGTCCGCGCTTCCGCGCCCGCGCGCGAAAAATAGCGTAACGCCGACCATTGCGCCGGATGCAGGCCCGTGGCCCACGCCGCCGCATCGGCACGCCGTCCGATTTGATCGAGAAGCGCTGCAATTGCCATGCTTTGCCGATCAGGCGGCGGTTCTGCCGTTCCTGCTGTTCCAGTCGCCCCGGAGGGGAGCGGTGTGGACTCCATGCGCCGCACCCTTTGTCGTTCCTGTTGATTTCAGCCCCGATAAGCAGAGCGGAAACACTGTCGTCGGGTGTGCATTATCAACAAGAGTTGAGCGGACTGTCGAGAGAATTGCAGCAACGGGGCGCTTTTGGGCGCTTATTGCTGCTCTGGAGCCTGCTATTGGCTGCCCGCTCTCGCGACGGTTCCGAGATGTGCTTAGAGAAGACCTGCGGTTTTCAAGCGCTGCGAGGCTTCTGCCGCGCGGGCTTCGCGCAAGCCTTGCTCCAGCTTCGCGGCAATATCGGCCTCGTCGTTTTGGCGCTTGGTGCGCGCGTCGGCCGCGGTAACGCGGCCATCGCCGTCGCTATCCTTGCCGGTGAGGGCATCGCCCACGCCTTCGGTGGTTTCGAGCGCGGCCATCGTGAGCATGGTCAGGAAGGTGGCGTTCGACAGGCCCATGGGCAGGGCTGCGACCGTTTCGCTCTCCGCCGAAGGGGCTTGCGGCAGGAAGCGCACATATTCCTGACGCGGCCCCTGCATCATGCTGGGCGCGGGCTTGTTCGCGCGCGGCCCGGCAGCCGCCGCCCCGCCCTCTTCAAGCGCGGCGAAGCTCTCGGCCTTCTTTTCGATGGATCGGCTGAACATGCGGAACACTTCGCCCACGGTACGCGGGCGGCCGGTTTCCTTATCGTAGAACACGCCGCGATTGGAGGCGGCGGCATCGGGCATCAGTTTTGCGGCGGGCAGATCGGCGTTGCGGTCAACAGCGGCAAGAAACTTGGTCGCGCCCTGTGCCCCGAGGAAATGGGCAAGGTACATTTCCGCCCCGCCCACCGAGCGATTGAGGTTGCGCTCCAGCGTTTCCTTATTGCCCAGCGCAAATTCCGCGCCGATGACGGCAGCGACCTTGGCATCCTTGCGCAGATCGAGAATCTCTTGCTTCAGCTTGGGATCGCGGACGCTGTAACCGCCCTTGCCATTGGCTTCAATGGCATTGGAATACTGCCCAAGCCCGTGCTTGCCGCCATGTTCCTTGACCATCTGCATCCAGGTGGAATCGAGGAACTGATAGAGGCCGGTCGCCGTGCTGGTCGAAGCTTTGGCGTCGGTATTAAAGCTGCTTTCCTGGGCGGCCTGGGCCATCAGATAGGAGAAATTCACCCCCGTCTTTTTGGCAGCCTGACGGATGCCCGAGAGCACATCGCCTTCGATCTTATACCCAGCAACCTTCTGCACCTCCGGCGCACGCTCCCCTTTGGAGCCCGCAGCTTTTTGTGCCAATGCTTTTTGCCCGAGAGCGGAGTTGCCGACTGCCATTGGTCCTATCCCTTTGCTAGCCTTGGCACCCTAGCAAATATCACCGCCCCATTTCAGCCGGAATTATTTACCCAGCGGTATTACCCCGATTAGGGTTTCGTTGGGGTTCTGCTCCGGCGAAGGCGAACGCTGAGCAATCTCCCGCACCAGTTTTGCTTTGACCGCCGCCGAAAAGCTCTTAAAGCCTTCGGCAACTTGCATAAACGCCCCCGGCCCGCCAATCACTTCGTCACGAAAGAACCCCGGCAGGTCCAACTCGATGCGCCCGAACGTGGGCTTATCGTTCACAATCGGCAGCGCGTTGATGATGATGCCTTTTTCCACCGCCCGATCCCGGAACACCGACGGCGGCGGGCCGGAACTATTGCGCCCGTCGCCGGAAATATCGATGACCTGCCGCAAACCTTCGTGCGGCGCGGCCTCGATCAAGGCGATGGAAGCCCCAATCGCCGCCCCAACGCCGGTGCGCTCGCCGAAGGGGCGCGGCACGGTGCGCAGAATCTGGGCGATTTTTTGCGCGGGCGCGGCGCTATCGATCACCGTCCACGGAATGATCACGGTCTGCAAATCCGCCCCCGACCATTCCATATAGGTGACGGCAATCGCCCCCATCGGGCCGGAACGAATAGCATTGATCACGCTCGGATCAGACAGCGCCTGGGCATAGCCTTCGCGCTGAAGGGTAAACTCCTCCTCGTCAATCGAGCGCGAAATATCGACCGCCAAGACCAGCAGCAGATCGACCACCCTGGCCTGAGCGACCGACAGGGGGCAGCAGACCGCGCAAAGCAGAAACACCAAAAGCCGCCGCATGGATCACCTCCGACCGCAAGAACCCCGCTTCAGCCTGCGACGGGTTAATCCTTAACGCAAGATATTCCGCACTGCTTACGGCCTGAGAGATATTTGAGAAACGTCTTGATCTGTTTTCGGGCTTAGGGTCAGGCTAGTCGCGCAAAAATTGAGGTTGGGAGGCCCCGCATGCAGATTGTCCATTCCCCCCTGCACGCACGGCACGATGGCGGCATGGAATTGCACCGGGGCGAACTCGTTCCCTGTTTCGAAATGCCCGTGCGGGTCGATTATATCCTTGCGGCGGTGCAGGCGGCGGGCTTGCCGGTGATGGCCCCGCGCGATTTTGGCCTCGCGCCGATTTTGCGGGTGCATGATGCGGATTTCGTCGCCTTCCTGCAAACCGCCTTCGACCAATGGAAAGCGGCGGGTAAAGACGGGTTCATGCTCCCCAGCGGTTTTGCCGCGCGCAGTATGCGCCAGGATCATATTCCAACCGGCATCAACGGTAAGCTTGGCTATTACGCCTATGACGCGGGCACGCCGATTGTCGAGGGCACGTGGGAGGCCGCCTTTGCGGGCGCGCAATCGGCGCTAACGGCGGCGGCTTTGGTGGCGGAAGGCGCCCCCGCCGCCTATGCCCTGTGTCGTCCGCCGGGGCATCACGCCGGGCACGCCACTTACGGCGGCTACTGCTTCCTCAATAACGCCGCGATTGCCGCCCAATTTTTGCGCGACCAGGGCCAGGCGCGGGTGGCGGTGCTCGATGTCGATTATCACCACGGCAATGGCACCCAGGATATTTTTTGGGAGCGGGGGGACGTGCTGACCGTCTCGATCCACGGCACGCCGGAGAGCGAATATCCCTTCTTCCGTGGCTATGCCGACGAGCGCGGCGCGGGCGCGGGCCTCGGTTTCAATCACAATTTCCCGCTGCCGCGCGGCACGGAATGGGACGCTTGGCACGCGGCTTTGACCGAGGCCATCGCCGCAGTCCGCGCCTTCGCGCCGGAGGCCTTGGTCGTTTCCTTAGGCGTCGATACCTATGAGCACGACCCGATTAGCGCGTTTAAGCTGAAAGAAGCCCATTATCCGCTGATGGGCACAGAAATTGCGGGCCTGGGGCTGCCGACGGTTTTCGTGCAGGAAGGCGGCTATGCGGTCGAAGAAATCGGGCGGAATGTGGCGGGGGTCCTGACGGGGTTTGAGAACCAAGGAATGGCCCGATGAGCCTAAAAAACCCACCCCATCCCGGTCTCTCGGTTCGGGAAGATTGCCTCGCGCCGGTGGGCCTCACCGTGTCGGAAACCGCCAAACACCTCGGCGTCAGTCGCAAGCAACTCTCCGATCTCGTGAATGGTCACGCGGGCATTTCGCCGAAAATGGCTATTCGGTTGGATAAAGCTTTTGGGGGCGGGTCTGAAACTTGGTATCGGCTGCAAGCCACTTACGATCTTGCCCCGGCAATGCGGCATGCGGACGATGTTAAAGTGGAACGGTTTGCGGAAACAGCAGCCTAAACCAAAACGGGCCGCAACTTGCGGCCCGTTCCAATCGACCGAAAGCGGTTGTTACCAACCGGCCTTGGCTTCGCACATCTTGCGCTCGGCGGGGTTTTCTTTTTCCCACTGGGTGATGCTCTTGGTTTCGTTTTCGCTCATCTGATCGTTCATGCAAACGCAGTAAGCGTTGACGACGCTGGCGGCGACCTTTGCGTCTTTATTATCGACGAGGCACTGGGCGACCCACTTCTTGTCGGCGGCGGTTTGCGCAACGGCAACCGTGGAGGCAACAACCGACAGCAGCGCGACCGAGACCAAAGCGATAGTTTTCATGGTAAACCCCTTCTGATTTAGAGTGACCCTAAAACAAATCAAACAATCACCAAGCGCCTTATTAGCAACAAGCATTACTTTATACTTTTGCCAAAAATCAGAACTCGATTGACTCCAGAAAGAATGCCCTAAGTTCAAAACCGCAGCAAGTTTGATTTAATTAATAAAACATGAAAAATAGTTTAATCAGGGAATCACCATTCTCCTCGCCGCGCAAACGAAAGCGGCGCAGGTCCGCCCACCTGCGCCGCTCGCTCCTCCCCCAACTCTTCTTATTTTTGGGGGATGGGGCCGGTTGATCCGGCCTTGCCACCCCCGTGGGGTATTTATGGGGCGGGGGTAGAACCCCCGCCGCTTTCCAAGGTTGGCGAAAACTTGTTTTGCCGGTCTCAGCCGGTTGGTCCGGCCTTGGTATCGGGAGCGGCTGATCGTTTCGGTGCGCCGCTGATGTCCCTATGAAGCCCCCATTTCCTCGCCTGCGCAATAAGGACTTGCAAAGTTCCGAGAAGCGGTGAAAATTCGCACCTGTTTACACTTTTCAAACAGTCTCGTTGTAAAGAATTTTCATGGCCCAGAACAGCGCCCGTCTTGGCGGAAAACTCCGCCGTCTGCGCCAATCGCAGAAGCTCACCCAGGCCCAAATGGCGGAAGCGCTGGGCTTGTCGGCGAGCTATCTGAACCTGCTGGAGCATAATCAGCGCGCCGTCACTGTACCGGTGCTGCTGAAACTGGCGCAGCGCTTCGGGGTTGATATAACCGATTTCACCGCCGACGACGATGGCCGGCTCTCGAACGACCTAATGGAGGTCTTCGCCGATCCGCTGTTCGACGGGCATGAACTGAAAACCGCCGACGTGGAAGAGCTGGTGAGTGCGGCCCCCGCGTTGGGCAAGGCGGTCCTCACGCTCTATCAAGCCTTTCGCGCAGGCGGCAGTGCCACCGCGGCACCAGGCAGCGGCTTGGGGGAAGATGCGGATGTGGCGATGCCCGTCGGCATGCCGTCTGAAGAGGTGACGGATTTCGTCCAAGAGCGCAAAAACTACTTCAAGGAATTGGAAACTGCCGCCGACGATCTTTGGCAGCGCGCCGACCTTAAGCCGGAGGCGCTGTATTCGGGCCTCGTGAAATTCCTCAGCGAAGCCTTTGCCGTTGATGTCGTGATTGCCCCCGCTGCAGGCCTGGGCGGGTTACTGCGCCAGTATGATCCGCGCACACGCAAACTGGTTCTGTCCGAACTCTTGCCGCGCGCCAGCCGAACCTTTCAACTCGCGCATCAAATTGCACTGGTCGGGCACGGCCCGCTCCTAAGTCGGCTGGTGTCGGGCGGCAAATTTACCACGCAAGACGCCGATACGCTGGCGCGCGTCGCCCTCGGCAATTATTTCGCCGCCGCCGTGCTGATGCCCTACGACCGCTTTCTTGCGGCTGCGCGCGAGACCCGCCACGATATCGAAACCCTCGAACGCCGCTTCGATACCAGTTTCGAGCAGGTTTGCCACCGGCTCACCAGCCTGCGCCGCCCCGGCAATCAGGGCGTGCCCTTCCATTTTTTGCGCGTCGATGGGGCCGGGAACATCTCGAAGCGCTTTTCCGCCTCGGGCATTTCCATCGCGCGCTTCGGCGGGGCCTGCCCACGCTGGAACGTCTATGACGCATTCTCCACGCCTGGGCTGCTACGCCGCCAAGTGAGCCGCATGCCGGAAGGGGGCAGCTTTTTCTGCATCGCCCGCACCGTCGATGGCGTTGGGCGTTCGACCTTGCGGGGGAATAATGCGCGCGGCGGCGGACGGCACGCTATTGGGCTTGGCTGTGCCGTCACCTACGCGCGCGAAGTCGTCTATGCCGACGGGCTTGATCTCGATGATCCCCAGCTTATCACGCCCATCGGCGTGTCTTGCCGCGTTTGCCCACGCAAGGATTGCGCCGACCGGGCGCATCCTTCCTTGCATCACCCCCTCAGTCTGGACGAAAATCGCCGGGCTCTGGCCACCTACATGTCCCCGGAAAGCTGATACGCGCGCCCATGGCCCCCAAACGCCCCGATTTCCGCATGAAAATCGCCACGGCCATCCGGCAGGCCGATACGCGCTATTTCTTCGAAGATTATACCAAACAGGCGGAAGCCGTGCTGCGGATGCTGGCCCAGGAAGGCTATGTGCTGGTGCCCGGCAAACCCTCGGACGAGATCATCGAATACGCTAAGGATAATCTTCCCTATGGCCGCCAGCGCCCCGAAGATATGCTGCGCGCGCTCTATGGGGTGTTCATGGACGCCGGGCGCGGGGCCGCCTTTAAGCGCAAACCACCGCCCGACGAGGCCGAAACGCAATAACCCGTCGCCTTATTTCCAGGAGTGTTTCGGAAAGACCCTTTCGCGCCCGCCTGCGATTGGTTAGTCTCGTTGGATACAGTCAACCTTGACGCGGCGCGTGGAAAGCCGCCGAAATTGACCTCGGTCCGCCGTGAATGTTCGGTGAGGAGGGGGAGGATATGAGCGCGGGGCGCAAGTCGGAGGACTTGATGGAGCAGGGACAGCCGCAGGCCGTGAGTGGTCGCGTTTTCTCGATCGTGATCGTGGATGACACGCGGCCCAGCACCCTGCTGCTTAAAGCGGCCCTGGGCGAATCGCCGAACCTCTCCGTTACGCTGTTCACCGATCCGCTCGAAGCCATCGCCTGGGTTGAAACACACCGGCCCGATCTTGTTATCACCGATTACGTAATGCCCGATATGGATGGTATTGCGCTCGCCCGCCGCATCCGCGCCCTGCCCCACGGCAGCGCCGTGCCGATTATTATGGCGACGGCGCGCAACGAAGCCGCCGTGCGCACGTTGGCTTTGAGCGCCGGGATTAACGAGTTTCTCGGCAAGCCGGTCGACGGAACCGAATTGCGCGCGCGCGTGCAGAATATGCTGCACCTGCGCGAACAGCATGTGCAGCTTCAAGAGGCCAACAATCGCCTGCAAGCGCTGAATAAAATGCTGGCGCTCGAAATCGAACAGCGCAAGATTTTGGAAGATGAACTGCGCCGCTTGGCGACGCTGGACATGCTCACCGGCGCGCTCACCCGCCGCCGCTTCCTAGAACTTTTCGACCAAGAACTCGCCCGCCGCGCCCGCACCGCCTCGCCGCTGTGCGTGCTGATGATCGACCTTGATCATTTCAAATCGATCAACGACCGTTTCGGCCACGGCACCGGCGATCTTGCCCTCTCGCATTTCTCGGCCGTGTGCAAATCCTGCCTGCGCTCCACCGATCACTTGGGTCGCATGGGGGGGGAGGAGTTCGCAGCCCTTCTGCCCGAAACCAATATTGAAGACGCCCATGTGGTGGCCGAACGGATGCGCCGCAGCATCGCCGCCGCCAAAATCACCCTGGACGACGATCAGCATCTGACCGTGACCGTCAGCATCGGCGTTGCCGAATGCTATGGCTACCAACAGCCCGAAGCGATTTTGGCTGCCGCCGACCGCGCGCTGTATCAGGCTAAGAATAGCGGGCGCAACCGAGTGGTTCGCGCCGCGCCGCCCGGCACTTTTTAATGTAACGTTTGAGCGGCATTTTCCTTAATCAGTTTTTAACACCATCGAGTCGATAGTTCCGTCGACTCGATCCAGAGTCCCTTTTTCCGTTGGAGCCCATAATGCTGAAAACACTTCTGCTGAGCGGCGCGCTCGCTCTGTCGATGACCACCGCAGCCCTTGCGCAAACCGGGTTGATTGGAAGCTACAAGGTCAACGGCACGAATACAGACGGCTCGGTTTACGACGAAGGCTCGTTGACGATTTCTCAAGAAGCCTCGGGCGCGTATCTCGTTAAATGGGATGGCGGCGACTACATCGGTATCGGCCAAGTCTCGGGCGATATCTTCGCCGTGGCCTCGGTGGTCGATCAACGCAATTCCATTATGATTATGAAGATCAATCCTGATGGATCGGTCAAAGGCCAATGGTGGCGGCGCAGCGATGCCGGCACCAAGGGCACGGAAGTTTGGACGAAGAAATAAATCTATAAAAGGAAAGGCCCCGGTTTCGGGGCCTTTCGCTTTTAGAAGCTGGCGTTTAGTCCGGCCCAGTCTTGAGGGCTGCCAGGAAGGCACTCTGCGGAATTTCGACTTTACCGAACTGCCGCATGCGCTTCTTACCTTCCTTCTGCTTATCCAGCAGTTTGCGTTTGCGCGAAATATCGCCGCCATAGCATTTGGACAGAACGTCTTTGCGCATCGCCCGCACGGTCTCGCGCGCGATGATGCGCCCGCCGATAGCGGCCTGAATGGCGATTTGGAACATTTGCTGCGGAATAAGATCCTTCAGCTTTTCGCACAAAGCCCGCCCGCGCCGGTCAGCCTGGCTGCGGTGAACGATGAGGGCCAGCGCATCCACCGGTTCGGCATTCACCAGAATATTCAGCAGCACCAAATCGCCGACCTCATACCCATCCAGGCTATAGTCGAAGCTGGCATACCCCCGGCTAACCGACTTCAACCGATCATAGAAATCGAACACGACTTCGTTGAGCGGCAAGCGATAAACGGCCATCGCGCGGTTGCCCGCATAGGTCAGATCGATCTGAATGCCGCGCCGTTCCTGGCAGAGCGCCAGAATCGCGCCCAAATGCTCGTCGGGCACCATGATGGTTGCTTTGATCCAGGGTTCCTGAATCTCCTCAATCCGCACCACATCCGGCATATCGGCGGGGTTATGCAGCTCCATTTCCTCACCATTGGTGAGGACGATCTTATAGACCACCGAGGGCGCTGTGGTGACGAGATCAAGATTGAACTCGCGCTCCAGCCGCTCCTGGATGATTTCAAGGTGCAGCAGCCCGAGAAACCCGCAGCGGAACCCAAAGCCCAGCGCCGCCGAGCTTTCGGCTTCGAACTGGAAACTCGCGTCGTTCAAGCGCAGCTTTTGCAAGCTTTCGCGCAGATGCTCGAACTCGGCGGCGTCGGACGGGAAGAGACCGCAGAAGACCACCGGAACGGAGGGCTTGAACCCGGCCAGTGCTGCTGCCGCCGGGCGCTTTTCTTCGGTAATCGTATCGCCGACCGCACAGTCGGCGACCGCCTTGATCCCGGCGGTGATGAAGCCGATTTCCCCCGGCCCCAGCTCGCCCATCGTGACGGCCTTCGGCGTGAAGGCCCCCACGCGGTCTACCTGATGCAGCGCGCCGGTGGACATGAGCTTAATCTTCGCGCCGGTCTTCAGAATGCCTTCGCGCACGCGCACTAGAATGACGACGCCCAAGTAAGCATCGTACCAGCTATCGACCAGCAGCGCTTGTAGGGGCGCCGACGCATCACCTTTCGGCGGCGGCAGGCGCTTGACCAGCGCTTCCAGCACATCGCCAATCCCGAGGCCGGTTTTGGCGGAAATCATCACGGCTTCGGACGCATCGATGCCGATCACGTCTTCGATCTGGGTTTTGATCCGCTCCGGCTCGGCGGCGGGCAGGTCGATCTTATTTAAGACCGGCACGATTTCATGGTGCGCGTCGAGGGCCTGATAGACGTTCGCCAGCGTTTGCGCTTCAACGCCCTGGCTGGCATCGACCACCAACAGCGAGCCTTCGCAGGCGGCAAGCGACCGGCTGACTTCATAAGCGAAATCGACGTGACCCGGCGTGTCCATCAGGTTCAGCGTATAGGTGATCCCGTCCGAGGCCTTATACTGAAGCCGCACGGTTTGGGCTTTAATCGTAATGCCGCGCTCGCGCTCGATATCCATCGAATCGAGCACTTGTTCCTTCATCTCGCGGTCGGTAAGGCCGCCGCAGGCTTGGATCAGCCGATCCGCCAGGGTGGATTTCCCGTGATCGATATGCGCGATAATGGAAAAGTTGCGGATCAATTCTAACGCGGTCATTCTCTCAGCCTCTAGATACTTGGGCGGCACCATACTGACCTAAGCCCCCGCCCGCAACCGAATGCGTCGGCGGCACGCATCCCTTGAAATCGTAAGAATTTTTCCTTACGCTCAGCGTTCATCCTGAGAGATCAATCATGCCCGATATCCACGAAGTCGCTACACTGACCTCAAAAGGCCAACTGACGCTGCCCAAAGCGATCCGGCAGGCTTTGGGTGTCGATATCGGCGGAAAAATCGCCTTCGACCTGCGCGATAATGGCGAGGTCATCGTTTCCCGTGCCGACGCGGACCATACAGACCCGGCAATCGGCGCTTTTCTGGCCCTGCTGGAAACGGATATCGGCAAAGGTCGCCATCTCCAATCTTTGCCCGATGATCTTGCCCGCGCAGTGCGGGCGGCGGCGGATCATACGGAAGAGCCGATGATGGACATCGATGGCGACATTGCCTTGTAATGGACACTCACGGTTGGACCCTGCTGTTCCACGCCTGCCTTATCGAGCAGATGCAGAAACTTCACGCTGCCGCCGAGCGAGCACAGCAGGCCGACCCTCACGGCTTTGCCGGTAACGCCAACGTCAAACTATTCCGTGCTCTCAGCCGGACGATCTTAGAGAGCGTGCCGAGCGATCCGGGGCGGGAGGAGTTCCGGCAGGGCAATACCTTGGGGCCGCACCATCGCCATTGGCGGCGCGCTAAAATCGGCCAACGATTCCGCCTGTTCTTTCGCTATGACGCGGCAGCAAGAGTGATCGTCTACGCCTGGGTGAACGACGCCCAGACGTTGCGATCCGCCGGGAGCAAATCCGATCCCTATGCGGTGTTCGCACGCATGTTGGGGCAAGGCCATCCCCCCGACGATTGGGACGCGCTGATGGCCGCAAGCCGGGGAGATTGGGGAGCTTAAGCCCTCCGACGGTTGCCTCATCCAGCAAAATGTTCTAATGTAGGGACATATTTTCTGGGCAAAAACCGAGCATGACGATCACCACCCTATCGAGCCGGGAATTCCAGCAGAACGCCAATCAGGCGCAAAAAGCCACGCGCCATGGGCCGGTCTTCATCACCAACCGGGGCAAACCGACCCAAGTGCTCCTGAGCTTTGAAGACTATCAGCGCATAACCGGCAAGCAGCGCACGATTGTCGAAGCGCTCGCCATGCCGGGTTTGTCCGATATAGAGCTCGATTTCCCGCCGTCGCGGGCGCACCCCCGCCCCGCCGATTTTTCCTGATGTTCATTCTCGACACCAATGTCCTCTCGGAACTGCGCAAGGTGGGCGACGGGAGGGCCGACCCGAAGGTCGTCGCATGGTTGTCGGGGGTGGACGCGGCCCGCCTTTATCTCTCCGCCATCACCGTTCTGGAAATCGAGCTTGGGATTCTGAGGGTGGACCGGCGCGATCCAGATCAAGGGGCGCGGCTGCGCACCTGGATGGACCGCCATGTGATGCCGGAGTTTGCTGACCGCATCCTTCCCGTCGATGCATCCACTGCCCTGCGCTGCGCCCGACTACACGTGCCCGATCCGCGCGCCGACCGCGACGCCTATATCGCCGCAACCGCCCTTGTTCACGGGATGACCGTCGTGACCCGCAACAGTGCCGACTTCGAGCCCACCGGCTGCCGTCTGCTTAACCCGTGGGCCGACTAAACCGCGCCACCAGTTCCACATGGGGCGACCAGCGGAATTGATCGACGGGCTGCACCCAATCGAGCCGATAGCCGCCGTCGACCAGCACGGCGGCATCGCGGGCAAACGTGTCGGGATTGCAGGAGACGGCGGCAATCAGCGGCACGCGGGAGGCGGCGAGTTCGGCGCTTTGGGCTTTGGCCCCGGCGCGCGGCGGATCGATGACGACGGCGGCAAACCCGTCCAACTCCGAGGCGAGCATCGGGCGGCGCTCCAAATCCCGTTGCAAGGTCGTCACCGGAAACTGCGCCTGCCGCGCCGCGCGGTCGAGCGCGGTGAGCGGATCGGCCAAGCCTTCCACCGCCGTTACCCGAAGCCCTTCGGCGGCGAGCGGCAGGGTA
>NZ_JBILQX010000244.1:0-4342 GCF_044372965.1 Elstera sp.
AGCGATCTTCGAGGGTTGCAAGCTCAGAGCGTAACGTTTCTAACTTTACCGTTGCTTCGGCGAATCCTTTTGGATCTTTTGAGTAAAAAGACGCATCGGCAAGCTTTTGCTCCAGTTTCTCGAGCGCAAGCGTTCCTGCTTCAATCTGGGTCGGAAGCTGGTCCCGCTCCCGTTGATCTTTATAAGATAGTTTCGTGGCGGGCGTTTTAGGGCCGCTGGCCGGGGCTTTAGCGGTCGGCTTGGGGGGCTTCTCGGCAGGGGCGTCGGGCCGCTGCGAGAGCCAGTCGGTGTAGCCGCCGGCATAGGCGCGCACCTCGCCATCGCTATCGAAGGCGATGGTGGCGGTCACGGTCCGGTCGAGAAAATCGCGGTCATGGCTCACGAGAACCACCGTGCCAGGATAATCGGCCAGCACTTCTTCTAGGAGGTCCAAGGTTTCTAAATCGAGATCGTTGGTCGGCTCGTCGAGCACCAGCAGATTGGCGGGGCGCAGGAAGAGTTTTGCCAGCAAAAGCCGGTTCTTCTCGCCGCCGGAAAGGCTGCGGATCGGGCTATGGGCCTGCTCGGGCGCAAACAAGAAATCTTGCAGATAGCCGACCACATGCTTGGGGCGGCCGTTAATGATGACCTGATCGCCGCCGCCTTCGCAGAGAATCTTCCAAGGCGTATCGTCCGGGTCCAACTGCTCGCGCTTCTGGTCGAAATAGACGGGTTCGATGCCGAAGCCGATGCGGATTTTGCCGCCCGTGGGGCGCAATTGCCCCAGCAGAATCTTGAGCAGGGTGGTTTTCCCCGCGCCATTCGGGCCGATCAAGCCGACGCGCGCACCGCGCACCAGACGAAAGTTAAAATCGGGGATGAGAACCCGGGTGCGCGTGCTGCCATCGGCCTGGGGCTGGTCGATTTCATAGCGCAGATGCTCAGCTTCGGCGACCATCGTGCCGCCGCTTTCGGTGGCGGCGATATCGGCCTTGACCGTACCGGCCACCTTGAGGCGTTCCGACATTTTTTCGCGCAGATCATAGAGCGCGCGCACGCGGCCCATATTGCGGCGACGGCGGGCGGAGATGCCTTCGCGCAGCCAGCGCATTTCTTCTTTCAGCTTGGCCGCGTCTTTGCGCGCTTGCTGCTCTTCAGTGGCGATGACCTGTTCCGACCATTCCTCGAACGCCTCATAGCCCTTATCGAGCCGCCGCACGAAGCCGCGATCGAGCCAAAGCGTGCGGCGGGCAACGGCTTTGAGGAAGGCGCGATCATGGCTAATCACCAGCATTGCCCCGCGAAACCCGGCAAGCTCGGCCTCAAGCCAGGCAATCGTGGGCAAATCGAGATGGTTGGTCGGCTCATCCAGCAGCAGAATATCAGGGCGAGAAACGAGGGCGCGCGCCATATCGGCCCGGCGCGCTTCCCCGCCGGAAAGGCCCGCTACGGGCTTTGCGGGGTCGAGCGTTAGCGCCGCGAGAACGGCTTCGACGGTGGCGGGGCCTTCGGGGCCGGCATCGGGCGGAAGGCCTGCGAGCGCATAATCGCCGACGGTTTTGGCGGTACCGAAATCCGGGTCTTGCCGCAGATAGGCCATGCGGGTGCCCGGCTGCACGAAGCGTTCGCCCGCGTCCAGGTCCACTTCCCCCGCCAGCACTTTCAACAGGGTCGATTTGCCCGAACCGTTGCGGCCGACAAGGCAAGCGCGTTCGCCCGGCGAAATCGCCAGATCAATTTCATTGAAAATCGGTTTCGCGCCGAAGGTAACGGTCGCGCCGCGCAGCGCCAGCAGAGGGGGAAGAGCCATAGAGCGGGATGTAACCGCAGCCTTGCCCCAGGTCAAGGTTGCGGCGCACGCTTTAATTTTCCTGGACGCGGTTCAGCAGTAAAAACACCCGGATGGCCGACGATAGATTGCCCGAGCGGCTTTCGTCGATCGCAGCGATAAGCCCGTTGATACTGGTGTGCCGCGCGGTCGCCACGCGGCGCAACTCCGCCCAGAAAGCATCCTCTAACGAAACACTCGTTCGGTGCCCCGCGACGACGACCGAGCGTTTGACTAGTCGCGTTGGATCGGTTTTGGACACCGGCGCGCGGTCACGGATCTCTGAGGGAGGCAAGTTTTCGTGGACTCCCGTCATGGCGCGACTTTCGGTTCCGGCGGCGGCGGCGGCGGCGGCGGCGGCGGCGGCGGCGGCGGCGGGCCGCCCGGACGCCCTTGCTGATAGGGCGGGCGCGGCAGTCCCCCAGGGCCGAACAGCAGGGTACGGGTAATCGGATCGCGGCGGCGAATGGCGTCTACGGTCCGGGCACGCTGGTCGGGCGGCAGGCTGTCGAGGAATTGGATCA
This sequence comes from Elstera sp., assembly GCF_044372965.1. Classification (NCBI taxonomy): domain Bacteria; kingdom Pseudomonadati; phylum Pseudomonadota; class Alphaproteobacteria; order Rhodospirillales; family Rhodospirillaceae; genus Elstera; species Elstera sp. Next base: position 2,332 of record NZ_JBILQX010000244.1, read on the forward strand.
CGTCATCGACGACCCGGCCCTGCGCTTTCAAGCGCGTTTCTGCCATATCGTGCAGACCCTGATCGATCCGGGTGCGGTCAACGGGGGCCTCGCGCAAATCGTCCCAGATGTGACCGGCGCGGCGAGCACCATCTTTACCCGTGCGCATGATTTCGCCCAGCACGCGGAAGCGCAGCGCCTTGAGCGCGGCAGCTTGTTCCGGGGTGAGTTTGGCGTTTTCGGCAATCGCGGGCTCGATATCCGACAAAAACCGCTCGTACCAACGCTGCCCAAGATAGAAGGCGATGTTAAAGCCGACCGAGATGAGCAGCAAAACCCAAGGCAGGGCGCGTCGCCACGGCGGTAGGCGACTAAAGATCGACATTGTCATCCCCTGCCACTGAATAGAGCGAATAGGCCTCGTTATCGGTGCTGGCGACCTGCTCGCCGGTGGCAAACCCCATCCAAACCGCCAGACAGAAAGCGCAGAGCGCGGCACCCCAACCGAGCCGATCCATGACGCTCGGGCGTCGTCCAATCGAAGGTTTAGCTTTGGTCGCCTCTCCGGCATGCGCCGCCCGTGCGGCAAGAACATCGCGCAGCGCCTGCGGGTTCCGGGCGAGATAGGCTTCGACCGCATCCCGCGCCGCGCCGCGCAACCGCCCATCGGCATAGGCAGCCAAATCCAGCGCGCCCGCCGCATCGGGACGGGGGGCAGCAGCGCGGTAGTTTTGCCACAATTGGCGGGCTTTGATAGCCTCAGCGGCTTCGGTGGCGTTGGGGGGCAGGGTTCGGTTCATGGCACTATCTCCTATCCCGTAATAGGGACGGTGAGGGCGAAATATCCCCGGTATCGGTTGGGGCAAAATGGGCGCGGAGCTTAATCAGCGCCTTATGGTGCATAGACCGCACGGTTTGCGCTTCAATTTTTAAGAAAGCCGCCACATCGGCGACATCCATATCTTGATCGTAGAGCAGGCTGAGGATGAGTTCCTGCCGGGGCGACAGCAGCCCTGGCGGAACCTCGATCTTCTCGGCGGGCATGACGGGATCGGTGGCAAAAGCCGCCTCCGGCACATCGTCGATGGGAACGCCGGGCAGTTGCTTCGCCCGCAAACGGTCGCGGGCAATCGAGCGGGCAACGATGGTGAGCCAGGTCGCGGGCGCGGCGCGTGCGGGATCGTAGGATTTCAGCAGGCGGCGCTCGTCGGCCAGCAGCTTGACGAATACGTCTTGCACCAGGTCGCTGGATTCGCCCCGACCCGGAACGCCGACGCCCGGCACCGTGCGAATAGCCGAGGCGACGACGCGGGTAAAGCGGGCGATGAAGCGGCCCCAGGCTTTTTCTTCCCCAGCCACCAGGGCGGCTTGGTCGAAATCCCCATCTAACTCGGTTTTGCGCAGGCTCACCCAGAAATCCTCTCTGATTTCCTATAGGCGGGCAAGCCTGCGCGGTATCCCTACACCCGTAAAAAAATGCTAATAGAGGAAGCGCGCCCGAATCGTTCCGTCGATCGCCTGCAACTGGTTGAGAACGGCGGTTTCATCCACGTCGCCATCCACATCGACCACGACGAACCCCACTTCGGGATCGGTTTGCAGATATTGGGCGGTGATATTGAGGTGGCTTTGGGAGAAAATTTCATTCACCCGCCGCATCACACCCGGCACATTGGCGTGAATATGCAAAAAGCGCCGATTGCCGCCGGCTTTGACCGGCAGCGAGACTTCGACGAAATTGACCGCGCCAACCGTCGAGCCATTGTCGGAATATTTAATCAGCTTCTCGGCGACTTCGAGCCCGATATTGGCCTGGGCTTCCATGGTGGAGCCGCCGATATGGGGGGTGAGAATGACATTATCGAGACCGCGTAAGGGGCTGACGAATTCCTCGTCATTCGTCGCGGGTTCCTTGGGGAACACGTCGATGGCCGCGCCCAGCACATGCCCGCTCTTCAGCCCTTCGGCCAAGGCGTCGAGATCGACGACGCTACCGCGCGAGGCGTTGATAAGGTAGGAGCCCGGCTTCATC
>NZ_JBILQX010000245.1:0-4320 GCF_044372965.1 Elstera sp.
ACGGGAATATGGATAAGCATTCCTAATGTAGGCATGCAAAAATTGCCCTTTGGACGGAGCGGCCATAAGTTGCTCGTAAAGTCCAGAAGTCACGTTGAAATATTGATAAATCGAGCCGTTGATGAACTCGATTTCAAGCGTTTCACTGTCGGGGTCGTAGCCGACTGACGCAATGTTACTTGAGGCGACAGGGTCTCGAATCATGGAACTTCCTACTGTTCATTTTCGTTGATGGGGGTACGATTGATCGTAACATCTCGCACGACCGCCGTGGTTCGTTGCGCTCGCCATGACGCCACCATGCGGTCATAGCCTTCTGCCACGCGGCGGGTCCGCCAGGCTCTGCTGACTTCGGGGTCTGAACTACGGGGCAAGTGATCTGCGGGCGGTAGCGATACACGGCAGCGCACAGGTAGTCTCGCGGCCTCACCACAAATGATGGTCTCGCCAGTTCGCAGCACTGGCAGTAAGTCCATCAGGCCTGATAGATTGTCGGGCAGCGCTCCCTTTACCCGTGCGCGATCGGCGGGATTAGATAGTCGCAGCGCTATTAGCGTCCCGCATTGGGAAAGAATAGTTTCGTCGATCTCCGACGGACGCTGAGAAACCAGCATTGCACCAACCCCGTATTTGCGACCTTCCTTTGCGATACGTTTCACAATGTCTGCGGCGACATTGCCGCTATCGGGACTGACATAACGGTGCGCCTCCTCCATAACGACCAATAGGGGGCGCAGGATGCCCCCCTCTGTCTTCTCCCGACTCCAGTAGAGGGCTTCGTAAATAATCCTCAGTATGGAGCCAATGAGCCGGACTAAGACGTTGCTTGGCACACCTGAGAGGTCGAGGATAGTGATTGGACGGTCATGGCCGAGCCAGCCAGCCAGCAGCGTATCAAGGTCCTGTTGCGTTTGCCCCGCTAGGTCCGGCTCCCACGGGCCAGGGTGCAAGATGAAGTCGTAGCGCCGATCGAGAAGACGAGAGCGCAGCAAATTTAGTGGCCGGCGGATACCCTTCGCCGCCTGATTAAGGAATGGCCCGGCAGTTCCCATCGCGTGAGGCGTATAGCGGGGTGGCGTCAGTGTCGTGGGGTCACCATCGGCCTCAAGCGCAGGCTGGTCACGCCTGTCCCCGGTGAAAGTGGCTGTCTCGAAGTCGATCAGGTCATACCAAAGTTTTTTCAGCGAAAATGGTACGGGACTGTCAACGGTGAGTGACTGGGGATCGAGCCCAGGAAGCGCACCAGCATGCAGTCGCCCTTCCTTCAACTGCTGAATCTTATCTGTAAACGCAATTAAATGATTTTCGCTGAGCCCACCAGCGACGAAATCAAGCAATTCGCCGGCCTCCAACGCCCAGTAAGGCACGAACAAAGGCGCTTCACCGGGCATTGGAGAAGCGCTAAATGTTTTGGCAATATCTCCGAGTGCCGCAGAATATTCTCCATGCACGTCTAAGAGAAGGATACGTGCACCACTTGCACCTACATTTTCGGCGGTTCGCACTATGGAACGAAGCAAGCTCGCCACTGTGGTTGATTTACCTGAGCCTGTCGATCCAACGATGGCGCTGTGCCGCGTTACTAGTGCGTCGAGTGACAAGCGAACGACGATATTTTCGGCGCTCGAAAGCGTTCCGATCTCGATCTGATCTTCCTCTGCGCCACCATAGATCCGCCGAAGATCTTTGTGTGTGACCAAGTGAACCACGTCATCGACATTGGGGTGCTGACTGAGACCTCGCTCAAAATGATCGCCGGTCGCCTCGCCCGCCAACTCCACGCGCATCCAGCGACCGGTGTCCTGACGGTCTAAATCCACAACAGCGACGGATTGGGGTGCTGCCGCAGCCCCAATCTCCGCAACTACGCCGTAAAGATCCTGATACCCCAGAGGGATGCGGACAAAGCTGCCCACCTGACCGACGCGATACGTGTGACCATCAATCATCGCCAGACCAGAAGAGAGGGACTCGGCCAGCTTTACCGTTAATGAAGAACCCGAAACTGCGCTTACACGGCCGAGATAGGTTGGGTCTGTCGCCGTCATGCCGACACCATAGCCGGGTCGAAACCATCGACCGAAATATTTGTATCGATCGGCCGAGCAAGGTCGGGCGAGTAGGAAAGCGCGCAAAAGCGGCAAAAGCTGGCAAAGTCACCCAAAAGGAAAGCGTCGTTACCCCAGAAGCTCGAACGAATTTCAACCCAGTTTTTAGGCAAGTCGCCCAAACGCCACAAACCTGGGATGCCACCGATCACAGCGGCGTCGCTGGCATAGACAGAAAGGTTTGGATGTTCGAAGGCAAGCTTACGTGCCGGCTCCTCATCGGCGAGCGTTTGGAACTGCAATGCGATCACCGCAGCATTGGCATTCATTGCGAGCGCCTCGCCCAGAACTGCACAAATGTGCGCGTCGCGGAATGAAAAACCTGTCGTCAGAAGCACTGTATCGGGCGTCAGCAGAAACCGTTTCAATCGCTCGAACAGCGCTGCATAGGGCTGCTTCTGCGTCAGATCGTATTTGAGATGGTCCGGGTAGACGAGTTCAGCGCAGTCCGGACCGCCGCAGCGCACAACTGTGCCATTTTCGCTTTTCCAACCGAGTGATCCATGCAGCTTCCAAACGCGCGACCAACGCGCCGGCAAATCATTTCCGGCTACCGTGACCGGGTCAAAGAACGGTGCATGCCCACCGGTAAAGCCATCAAAGTACGGTGCTTTTGCCTGCTCGAACGCTGTTTCAATCAACAGGTCATAGTTGGTGGTAAATATCTCGACTGAGTGTACTCGTTGCGTCCCGCTGACCCAGGAGACAAGTTCATGATACGGCGTTCTTCCTTCCGGTAGCTTTGCGCCGACAATCTCGCCGATCGCCTCACAGATCGCCTTACCCAGTCCAGCATAGCCGGTACCGTCAAGGCCATGTACCGTTGTGTCCCCCAACGCTGTCTGAAGCAGACGAATCTTTGACAAAATGGTCTCAATATTGCCGCCATTTGGCAGGGCTTTTCGGATTTTGACTACCGCAGTTGCTTCAGCACCGCTCAATGTTTGCAATGCCTGGTGCGTCAAATCGTTTACACCGGGAATCAGCGGCCGACCATTTGGATCAAGCTTGCCACTGTTGTCTACTCGTACAGAGAGAGGGCCACCTGCGCCGATCAAAATGCCAATACGCTTGCGGCCCTGCGACAGTATCTGCCGGAGATCGGCCATAAAGCGGTCCGGATTATGTACGGTATCCAATTGACCATCCTTTTAATCAACTAATCGGCGAAGATATTATCTGATGTTGGCGATCGGTTCGAGCTTCAGATCCACAACATATACAATTTTTAATTCCCGCAAAATGAGATTGACAACGTTCTAAGTCATCGGCGCGATGAATCCGCGCCCAGTGATTGTCATAGACGGATAGACCTTCACCCTCGCGCGAAGGGCGGGCATCGTTTTCGGCCGTTTTCCCTGCATGATTCGAAGGTGCGGATCATTGTTTACGCGTGGGTCAATGATGCGCAGATTTTGCGATCAGCGGGCAGCAAAACCGACCCCTATACGGCCTTTGAGCGTATACTGGCCAACGGCTATCCACCAACTGATTGGGCGGCTCTGGTTGCCGTGAGCCAGCGGGACTGGCCGGACTAGATATAAGCAATTTATCTAATAATCACATAATCTTGATTATGCGACAACCCGATGTCCTAAGGGCGGATTCAATTTTGAAGTGCGACTTTCGTTTATTATCAGAGAGTTACGCTTTGGAGGATGGATCATGGGAGCTTGTTATTCTCACCTCTCCCTGGATGATCGCCGGGTTATTTCCGAGATGGTTATAGCGCGCTTTCCGGTTACGGCTATTGCGCGCCACCTGGGCCGACATCGCAGTTCGATCTATCGGGAGATCAACCGCAACTTTTACCACACCAACTATAAGGATTGCTGGGGCAAGGCCTACCGAGGGTATTTTGCGGTTATGGCCAACGACCGGTCGAAACGCCGTCGCAGGAAAGGACGGGTGAAACTGCTGCGGTCAGCCGCGCTCTTGGATCATGTTTTAGCGCGCCTTCGCACGGGCTGGTCGCCTCAACAAGTTGCAGGGCGTCTTAAGCGCGATGCGGATCCCATCGGTCAAATCTCCCACGAGAGTATTTATCGATATATTTTTAGTCCGGACGGTCGTGAGCAAAAACTATTCGCGCTGTTACCATGTGCTCGCAGACACCGACGGCGACGATTTAGCCGAAAGAGCAGGAAATCGGCAGTGCCGGTTGCTCGCTCCATCACTCTTCGACCTGCTGAGATTGCAGAGCGAAAAGAGT
>NZ_JBILQX010000059.1:0-18943 GCF_044372965.1 Elstera sp.
CAATTTCTTCACCGTCCGCGATTTGGTCGACCGCGCCCCCGGCGAGGCCATTCGCCTGCTGCTCCTCTCCTCCCACTACCGGCAACCGCTGGATTGGACCGAGAAGGGCTTGCAAGAGGCCATCGGCGCGCTCGACCGCTTCTATCTGGCTCTGCGCCGGGTGGCTGACATTATGGTCGACCCGCAGCAGCCGGAGGGGGTTCTCGCGGCCCTGTCGGACGATCTGAATACGCCGCTCGCGCTGTCCACCCTGCACGCGCTGGTGACGGACCTGAACAAGAGCGAAAACTTCAATGAAATGGTCTGGCTGAAGGCTGAAATTCTGGGCGCAGGCCAGTTGCTCGGCCTGCTTCAGCACGACCCCGAAGACTGGTTGCAACGGGGCGGGTCGGATGATCTGTCGGCGGAAGCCATTGAAGCGAAGCTCGCGGAACGCATCGCCGCGCGCAAAGCCAAAGATTTCGCCACCGCCGACCGCATTCGGGACGAGCTGATTGCAGCCGGAATTCTCTTGGAAGACGGTATCGGCGGCACCAGTTGGCGGCGGAAAAGTTAACCGTCCTCAAGTAGGCTAAAGGCCGATAGGACGATAAAAAATACCGTCCTCACGTAGGCCAAAGGCCGATAGGACGATAAAAAATACCGTCCTCACGTAGGCCAAAGGCCGATAGGACGACAAGAATAGAGTCGGGATATATGATGGCAGAGCGCGTTTATCTCTTTGATACGACCTTACGCGACGGGGCGCAGACCTCGGGCGTGGATTTTTCCGTTGCCGATAAGCGCGCGATTGCGATTGCCCTCGATAAGCTCGGCATCGATTACGTCGAAGGTGGCTGGCCGGGGGCAAACCCGACTGACGATGCGTTTTTTGGCGAAGCCCCCGCCCTGAAACGCGCCAAATTCACCGCTTTTGGGATGACGCGCCGACCGGGGCGCAGTGTGGGGAACGATCCGGGGCTGGCGGCGCTGGTCAATTCCGGCGCGCCGGTGGTGACGCTGGTCGGTAAAAGCTGGGATTTTCACGTCGATGTGGCCCTGAATATCCCGCGCGAAGAAAATATCGCCATGATTGGCGATAGCATCGCCCATCTGGTCAGCCTGGGGCGCGAGGCGATCTATGACGCCGAGCATTTCTTCGACGGGTATAAAGCCAACCCCGCCTATGCCCTGGCCTGCTTGAAGGCCGCCCAGGACGCAGGCGCGCGCTGGACGGTGCTCTGCGACACCAACGGCGGCACCCTGCCGCACGAGGTCGCCCGCATCGTGCGCGAGGTTACGGCCCATTTCCCCGGCGACACTTTGGGTATCCACGCCCATAATGATACGGAAAACGCCGTCGCCAACTCAATCGCCGCCGTCGAAGCCGGGGTACGGCAGGTGCAGGGCACCATCAACGGGCTCGGCGAGCGCTGCGGCAACGCCAATCTGATTTCCGTGATCCCCAGCCTGATGCTGAAAATGGGTTTCGATACCGGCCTGCCAGTGGAAGACCTGCGCCATCTTACCGGCCTGTCGCATCTGCTCGATGAGCGCCTGAACCGCGCGCCCTTCAAACACGCGGCCTATGTGGGCGCGTCGGCCTTTGCCCATAAGGGCGGCCTGCACGTATCGGCGGTGGAAAAAGACCCGCGCACCTATGAGCATATTCCGCCCGAAACCGTGGGCAATCGGCGGCGGATTCTCGTGTCCGACCAAGCCGGGCGCTCCAACGTCATTTCCCGCTGCCGCGACCTCGGCATCGAGGTGCCGCCCGAAACCAGCAAGATCGACGCGCTGGTCGATCTGGTCAAATCCCGCGAGTTCGACGGTTATTCCTACGATGGGGCCGATGCCAGCTTCGAGCTGCTCGCCCGCCGCCTGTTTGGGGAAGTGCCGGATTATTTCACCGTCACCTCGTTCCGCGTGCTGGACGAGCGGCGCTGGAACGCGCTGGGTAAGCTCGTCACCCTCTCGGAAGCGACCATCCGCGTGACCGTGGGCGACCGGGAGGAAATGACCGTGGCAGACGGCAACGGCCCGGTAAACGCGCTGGATGCCGCCCTGCGCAAGGCGCTGATTCCGCTCTATCCCAGCCTCGATGACATCCATCTCACGGACTATAAAGTCCGCATCCTCTCGCCCCAGGACGGCACCAAGGCGGTGACACGGGTGATGATCGAAAGCCAGAAAGCCAATGGCGAGCGCTGGACCACAGTGGGCGTGTCGCCGAACATTATCGACGCCAGCTTCAATGCCTTGCACGATGTGATCTGTTATGCGCTGCTGAAGTTTGGGGCTTAGCAAATCCCGAGCAGGCCGAAACGCCTGCGACGACGCATTTGCGGCAAAAAAAGGCTAAAGCACCACCACCCGGTTCCGCCCGCCCTGCTTGGCACGGTAGAGGGCCGAATAGGCGCGGGCGATCAGCGAATCAAGTTGGCGGTCTTGGGTCTGAAGCCCCGTCAGGCCGATGCTGATGGTGAGGCTGACGCGGCCATTTTCGAGCGGAATGATGAGCGATTCCGTTGCCCGGCGCAGTTGGTGGGCAAGGCTGGTTGCTTCCGAGGTGGTAACATTCGGCAGAATAATGGCGAACTCGTCCCCGCCATAGCGCCCGCTGTTTTCCGCCAAGGCGAAATTTGCCCGCAGCATCGCGCCGAAGGCGGCGAGCATCGCATCCCCCGCCCCGTGGCCATAGGTTTCATTGATGCGGTCGAGATGATCAAGATCGAGCATCATCAGGTGCAGGGGTTTTGCCTCGGCATGGGCTTTGGGGATTGCTTGCGCCAACTTTTCTAAAACGGCGTTGCGGCTGAGCAGCCCCGTCGTCCGATCCTGCAGCGCCGTTAGGCGGAGTTGCTGATAGAGATGATCCACCGTCATCGCCATCAGGGCGACCCCCATGCACAGCACACCGATTCCGGACTCAAGGAAGGTGTAGGTTTGCCATTGGCTCGGTGCCATAAAATCCGTGATCGTCTCGAGGCCAAGCGCGGCCGTGCCCCGCACGACATAATAAAGGGCGTGCCCGAAGAAAATGACGGCCACCGCCCCAGCGGCGGCCCCGGCGAGGCCCCGTCGCTGCACCAGCAATGCCTCGCGCATAAAGGCAAAGCCCGTCACGGCCTGAAAGCCGCACGCTATAAGAATGCGCGTGTTCGTATTCGGCTGAACAAGTAGGAAATAGGCAATCCCGCCCAGGTAAAACACAATTGGCACAAGGCCTAAGGCGACCCTCCAGGGAACCTGCCGGAAACTACGCAAGCCCATCCACATAGCAAGACCCGCAAGCGCAATGGGAACATTCGCCAGAGGGGCAAGAGCGGTCGGCCAAAAGCCCGCGGTTAGGGCGTAAAAAGAGAGCCCAAAACCATTCATCAATGTTGCGAGCGCCCAAAACAAGGCCGATAGCTGGCTACGGTTGATGCGCCAGGTCATTAGCATCGCTATGGCCATAACAAAGCTGATGAAGGCGCTATTGATGAGCAGCGTGAGGCTATCCAGAATCATGGTCGGACTTTGCTGCCTCGGTCCCAGTGCAGCAACAAGAATCTTTTCTTGGTGAAGCGGCTCAAAATAAGGCATGAGAGAGGCATCAACCCGAGCATGACTTTAGCGATGTCGGCTCAAAAAGATAAAATTAGCTACAAATCACCTTTACGAGTATGATATGACCTTACGTTCTATGAGCCGCCCCCCGGAAGACCAACCGGCCTTCATTCTGGTTGAACCGCAACTCGCCGATAATATTGGTTTTGCGGCAAGGGCGATGCTGAACTTTGGCCTCACCTCCATGCGCCTCGTCACCCCGCGCCCAGAATGGCCGAGCGAACGGGCCGTTCAAACCGCCTCCGGGGCCGGGTCGGTGCTGGAGGCTACCACCGTCCATCGCTCCATGCTGGATGCTATCGGCGACCGGCAGGTGGTCTATGCGACCTCTGCCCGCCCGCGCGAGTTGGTGAAGCGCGTTATCACGCCCCGGCAAGCGGCAGCCGAGTTGCGCGCCCATGCCGCCGATAAGGTCCGCACCGCCGTTCTCTTCGGCCCCGAGCGAACCGGGCTCATCAACGATGATCTCGCGGGGGTGGACGCCATCATTACCTGCCCGGTCAACCCGGATTTCTCGTCGATCAACCTTGCGCAAGCCGTTCTGTTAATCGGCTACGAGTGGTTCCAGGCCGCCGATTCCACACCGCCGACCGATCTGCGCGTCGGCACGTCCGATATCGCCAGCCGCGAGCATTTGGAAAGCTATCTTTTGCGCCTTGAAAGCGAACTCACCGAATGCGGCTTTCTGCGCATCCCCCATATGCGCCCGGCGATGATTCGCAATATCCGGGCGCTTTTTGGCCGCATTCAACTGACCGATCAGGAGGTTCGCACCCTGCACGGCATGCTGACGGAGCTTGTGACCAAGCGCCTGTCCGCTGAACCGCTCGGGGTCCCCGACCGGGAACCATAGTAACGCGCGGGTTTCGCCCAGGGGATTGGGCAGGAGACGGACATGAGTGAAAAAGTAGCCCTGATTACGGGCGTAACAGGGCAGGATGGGGCCTATCTGGCGCGGCTGCTGCTGTCCAAGGGCTACAGGGTGCATGGGGTCCAACGCTATTCCTCCTCGCCGAACACCGGGCGAATAGACAGTATTTATGAGGATATAGAGGAAGCGCGCGCGCGCTTCCGCCTTCACTACGGCGATATGACCGATTCGAACAATATCATCCGCCTCGTGCAGGCGACCGAGCCGGACGAAATCTATAACCTCGCCGCCCAAAGCAATGTTCAGGTCAGCTTCAATACCGCCGAATATACGGCCAATGCCGACGCCCTCGGCGTACTGCGCCTGCTCGAAGCCGTGCGGATTTTGGGCTTGGGCAAGAAAACGCGCTTCTACCAAGCCTCGTCTTCGGAACTCTACGGTTTGGTGCAGGAAACCCCGCAGCGGGAAACGACGCCCTTCTACCCGCGCTCGCCCTATGCCATCGCCAAGCTCTATGGCTATTGGATTACGGTGAACTACCGCGAATCTTACGATTTCTATGCTTGCAACGGTATTTTGTTTAACCACGAAAGCCCGATTCGCGGCGAAACCTTCGTGACCCGCAAGATCGCGCGCGCGGTGGCCGCCATTGAACTGAGCGCGCAAAAAACGCTCTACCTGGGTAATCTCGACGCGAAGCGCGATTGGGGCCACGCCCGCGATTATGTCGACGGCATGTGGCGCACCCTTCAGCAGCCAACGCCGGAAGATTTCGTGTTGGCGACCGGCGAAATCCGCTCGGTGCGCGAATTCGTCGAACTGGCCTTTGCCGAAACCGGCCGCCAGATCGTCTGGACCGGCAGCGGCGTCGATGAAGTCGGCTCCGATGCCAAAACCGGCGTGCCGTTGGTGAAGATTGATCCGCGCTACTTCCGCCCCGCCGAGGTCGATTTGCTGGTCGGCGATGCAACGAAGGCGCGGCAGAAACTCGGGTGGACGCCGCAGGTGGCCTTTCGCGATCTCGTCAAGGAAATGGTCGCCGCCTGCGCCCTCCCGCTCCGCGCTCAAGGATGATCGGCGCGGTTCGCGGGCTTCGTCAGCGGGTTCGGCTGCCCCATCAGGAGGCGCGTGCCCGGCATGGCTTTAGGGCCAACTTTTTATAGGGCACCTGTCTGCTAATTCACTTGAAGCGCCCAGTGGAGAGAAGTAGCAGAGACGGCAGCGCGCGGGTTTTGCCCACTTGGCTTTATCGAGCGGATTGGCAGGAGACGGATATGAGTGAAAAAGTTGCCCTGATTACGGGCGTAACGGGGCAGGATGGGGCGTATCTGGCGCGGCTGCTGCTGTCCAAGGGCTATAAGGTGCATGGGGTCAAACGCCGCTCCTCCTCGTTCAACACGGGGCGCATCGACGATATTTACCAAGATATCCACGAGGCCGACGCGCGTTTTCGCCTGCACTACGGCGATATGACCGATTCGACCAATATCATCCGCCTCGTGCAAGAAACCCAACCGGACGAAATCTATAATCTTGCCGCTCAAAGCCATGTGCAGGTGAGCTTCGATACCGCCGAATATACGGCCAATGCCGACGCCATTGGCGTGCTGCGCCTGCTCGAAGCGATGCGGATTCTGGGTTTGGGCAAGAAGACGCGCTTCTACCAAGCCTCAACCTCGGAACTTTACGGCCTAGTGCAGGAAACGCCGCAGCGGGAAACGACGCCCTTCTACCCACGCTCGCCCTATGCCGTCGCCAAGCTCTACGGCTATTGGATCACGGTGAACTACCGCGAATCTTACGATTTCTATGCCTGCAACGGCATTTTGTTTAATCACGAAAGCCCAATTCGCGGCGAAACCTTCGTGACCCGCAAGATTACCCGCGCGGTGGCCGCCATCGAACTTGGCCAACAAGACGCGCTCTACCTGGGCAATCTCGATGCTAAGCGCGACTGGGGCCATGCCCGCGATTATGTGGAAGGCATGTGGCGCATCCTCCAGCAACCGACGCCGGAAGATTTCGTGCTGGCGACCGGCGAAACCCGCTCGGTGCGTGAGTTCGTCGAACTGGCCTTTGCCGAAACCGGCCGCCAGATCGTCTGGAGCGGCAGCGGCGTCGATGAAATCGGCACCGATGCCAAAACCGGCAAAGCCCTGGTGAAAATAGATCCGCGCTACTTCCGCCCAGCCGAAGTCGATCTACTGCTGGGCGACGCGACCAAAGCGCAGCAAAAGTTGGGCTGGACGCCGAAAGTCGCCTTCCATGATCTAGTGAAAGAAATGGTTGCCTCCGACCTTAGCCTGCTGAAAACCGGCGTGGGCCTCGGCGCAGGCTCCGAGTAAGCGAAGGCGACGACCCCACCGCCCCCCGTACCTACCCCGTGCCCGCATCGCCGCTTGGATTTATCAGCGTATTGGGCGGCGAATGCGCTGGGGGTTCTGCCCTATGTGGCCGAGCTTGCTGCTCGGGCGACCGGGGTGATCATCGGAATCCTGGGCGTTTCGGGCGCAATGCTCGCAACGCCCGCAGGGCAACAGCAGATTTCCGCCTTGTTCTACCGCATCGTCCCCTTTCCGCGTGGACGGGGATAGCGTCGCGGCCCCAGCTTCGGTAGGATGCGGGCCATCACCGCGTGTTGCTTGGGGTCCGTATACCGATGGCCGACGTCCGAAATTGGCAAGAACTCAGTCGTGCTATCGTTAAGCTGATCCGCGATCAGTATGGCATCGATGAAGCTATTCTAAAACGGACCGCTGTTCTGGAGACCGATATCGGCCTGACCATCGATCAGGTCGAAGCGATTCTCGACTATATTAGCGAGACCTTCGAAATTCGCTTTCCGGCGGGTACGCTCAACGAAGTTCTGAAATTGGAAGAATTATGCCTGCTCGCGTGTTGGTTGAAGGGTTACTACAAGCAACCGTCGTTCATCTCCGATGCTTATGCCGGAGCCTGCCGCGCGGTTAACCCCGGCGCACAGTAAGGACGGATCGAACACAAGGGGGCCATGCGTTTTCGATCCTTCACATAACGCTGTTCACTACCCACTCTGCTCACCATCGTTTCTTCTGGCCTCTCGCCTGAAAGGGTTACGCATGGTCTCGCATTCCACCCCTCTGCTCTTCACGCCCCTGCCCCTCGGGCCGTTGACGCTGCCGAACCGCGCCATCGTTGCGCCGATGTGCCAATATAGCGCCGTCGATGGCGTGGCCCAGCCGTGGCACGGGCAACATTTGGGCGGGTTTGCCGCCTCCAACGCTGGGCTGATTATTCTGGAAGCGACCGGCGTTACCCTGGACGGGCGCATTTCGCCCTATTGCCTCGCGCTGGAAAACGACGCGCAAGAGGCCGCTTTGCGCGATTTAATCGCGGGCATCCGCACCTATAGCGATGTTCCCTTGGGCATTCAGTTGGCCCACGCCGGGCGCAAAGCCTCCACCGCCGCGCCCTGGAACGGCGGTATGCCGATTCCAGCCGAACAGGGTGGCTGGCAGCCGGTCGCGCCCACCGACGAGCCCTTCTATGCCGACGCCCCCAAGCCGCACGCGCTGACCGAAACGGAAATCGCCGGTATCATTGACGCCTTCGTCGCCTCGGCCCAGCGCGCCGACCGGGCCGGGTTCGATCTGGTCGAACTGCACGGGGCGCACGGCTATCTGATCCATCAGTTCCTCTCGCCGCGCATCAATACGCGCACCGACCGCTACGGCGGCTCCTTGGACAACCGTCTGCGCCTTGCGCTGGAAATCGCCACCGCCGTGCGCGCCGTTTGGCCGAAGAGCAAAACCTTAGGCATCCGCCTCTCCGCCTCCGATTGGGTGGACGGCGGCTGGACGCCCGAGGAAACCGCGATCCTCAGCCAGAAGCTGGAAGCCATCGGGCTCGATTTCATCCACGTCAGCAGCGGCGGCGCCGTGCGCGAGGCGCGCGTACCGGTAACGCCGGGCTATCAGCTCGATTTCGCCGAAACGGTCAAGAAAGCCGTGTCGATCCCCGTCATCGGCGTCGGCTTGATCGTAACGCCGGAACAGGCCGAGCAAGCCTTGCAGGACGGCAAAGCCGACGCCATCGGCCTTGCCCGTGCTTTCCTCGATGATCCGCGCTGGGTGTGGCGCGCCGCCGACGCCTTGGGGGTTGACCTTCCCATCGCCGGGCAATATCAGCGGGCGACCGGCAAAACGTGGCCGGGCTATAAGCTGAAAAATGTGGGACTTTCCCTCGCAGCGGAATAAAGATCGGAAGGCGCATGGCGCGGCAGTTCGTTTCGGCCCTGGTAGTTGCCCATAATGAGGAAAGCCAGCTCGACGCCTGCCTCGCCACGCTCGCCTTTGCCGACGAGATCACCGTTGTTTTGGATAAATGCACGGATGGGTCAGAGGCAATCGCCCGCCGCTATACTGATCGGATCGTCACCGGCTCCTGGCCGCTCGAAGGGCCGCGCCGCCGAGCCGGGATCGACGCCTGCACCCACGCTTGGGTGTTGGAGATCGACGCCGATGAACGGGTAACGCCGGAGCTTCAGGCAGAGATTCTTCAGTTCCTCACAGCCCCGCCCTATGGCTATGCCCTGGTGCCGATCCGCAATTTCATCGGCGGGCGCGAAATCATCCACGGCTGGGGGGCCTATAATGGCGTCGGCGCAAAGCCGATCCTGTTCGAGAAAACCGCCAAAGACTGGGGCGACCAGCCGGTTCACCCAAAAATCGTCCTGCGCGGCACCCGCACGCGGTTTTCAGTCGGGCTGATCCATTACGTCGATAAAGATTTCACCGATACGCTCCAGCGCCTCAACCGCTACACCAGCGCCCATGCGCTCGATTTGGCCGACAGTGGCGATATCGGCACGCTCGGCGGCAATCTACGCCGGATGCTGACGCGGTTCTTCAAGGCCTATGTGCAGCGCAAAGGCTATAAAGAGGGCGCAACCGGCCTGCTGCTGGGGATTTTCGCCGCGCTCTATCCGCTTCTCTCCTATTTAAAGGCGCGGGAGATTTTGGAGCGGCGGGAAGACGGCTAACCCTCCCCCTCTCCCCTCGGGAGAGGGCCGGGGTGAGGGCAGGCGTTCTCATGTTTCTAAGGGGGCGTGGCACAATCCTGTGCTTTTATGCGTTCCAGAGGTACAATGTCTAAAGTCACGGCGCGTCATCTGCGCCAAACCATGACCGATGCTGAACGGCGTCCCTGGTCGGCTTTACGCGAGCGTCAACTCGGTGGTTGGAAGTTCCGTCGCCAGCATCCAATCGGCCCCTATATCCTAGATTTTGCCTGCTTGGAGAAAAATCTCGCCATTGAAGCCGATGGCGGACAACACGCCGGCTCGGACCATGATCGGCAGCGAACAGCTTGGTTAGCGCAACAGGGCTGGCGGGTCATTCGTTTCTGGAACAATGATATTCTTCAGAATACTGAGGGGGTGTTGATCGAGATTCTCCGGGTTTTGAAAAATATACCGGAGCCCAAGCAAGCCCCACACCCCAGCCCTCTCCCAAAGGGAGAGGGGGATCTGCTTTAGGTAAAAGAAGTCCGCCCTTCCCCTACTCCACACTCCGCCGTGCCGAAAACGCCGCCATCAGCGTGCCATCGTCGAGATAATCCAACTCGCCGCCAACGGGGACGCCATGCGCCAAGCGGGTCAGTTTGATGCCACTGTCGGCCAAAGCTTCGGTGAGGTAATAGGCGGTGGTTTGCCCG
The DNA here is from genome assembly GCF_044372965.1 of Elstera sp. NCBI lineage: Bacteria > Pseudomonadati > Pseudomonadota > Alphaproteobacteria > Rhodospirillales > Rhodospirillaceae > Elstera > Elstera sp. The sequence goes on from NZ_JBILQX010000059.1 coordinate 10,157, forward strand.
TCGAGCGTGGCGTTCAGCGCAAGAATAACCTCGCTGACGCCGCCCTCCTTCAGCCGCGCCAACAAACGCGGCACCCCCAACGCCTCCGGCCCGACGCCTTCCAGCGCCGACAGCGTGCCGCCGAGTACGTGATAGCGCCCGTGGAAACTGCCGGTGCGCTCAATCGCCCACAAATCGCCCACCTGTTCGACAATGCAGATCGGCCCATGGGCGCGGCTCTCGTCGCTACAAATCCGGCACGGATCGGAACTATCCAGCGTGCCGCAGACCGTGCAAGTTTTGATCGTACGCGCGGTTTCGCTGATCGCGTCGGCCAGCGGCAGCATCAGCGCGTCGCGCCGTTTCAGCAAATGCAGCGCCGCCCGCCGCGCCGACCGGGGGCCGAGGCCGGGCAGGCGGGCGAGCAGGGCGATGAGCCCGTCGAGCGGCGTCGTCTCGGTCATGACCTGCCTTCACGTTTATCAGGGGCTTCGCCCCCGATACCCCCAACTAAAGGGCTTGCCCCTTAGTGATCCCATTTTCTTATTGAATGCCGCGCCTCCATAAGGAATCGCGGATTCTCAAGGGGCCGTTGCCCCTTGAGCGGGGCGAGGGGCAGCGCCCCTCCTACACCAAACTAGAACGGCAGCTTGATCCCCGGCGGCAGCTTCAGGCCCCCGGTGAGGGCGGCCATTTGGTCGGCGGCGAGGGCTTCGGTCTTGCCCTTGGCGTCGTTGACGGCGGCCAGGATCAAATCTTCCAGCATTTCGACTTCATTGGGATCGCACAGCGATTTGTCGATGCTGATCTTCTTGAGGTCGCCCTTGCCGTTGACGCGCACTTTGACCATGCCGCCACCGCTTTGGCCATCGACTTCGGTGCTTTCCAGCTTGGCCTGCATTTCGGCCATTTTGGTTTGCATCTGTTGGGCTTGCTTCATCATCTGCCCGAAATTCTTCATCGGGGAACTCCCTTCGGCGGATACGCCGGTTAGAACGTGTGATCGAGAAAATCGCCGTCATCGACGCTAAAATCGCCGGTCTCGTCAAGTAGTTCGGCATCGGGGTCGAGCGGGGCAAGGGGGGCGCTGGGCAGAAACGACTGCCGGGGGGTGACGATCATCTCCTCCAGCGTGCCGCCCAAGGCTTTGGCCACTTGCTGAACGAGGGCGTGTTGCGCCAGCCGTTGCCGCCGCGCCACCGCTTCCGACTGCTCTTGCTCGCGCAAGGTTTGCTTGCCGCCCGCCGTGCTCAGCACCACCATCCAGCGCCGCCCGGTCCACTCCTGCAAGGCCCCCGAGAGGCGGGCCGCCAGATCGCGGGGAGCGCGCTCCAGCGGCATCAGTTCGATTTTGCCGACCTCAAAGGCGACGAGGCGCACGTCGTTCATCAGATGGGTGCGTAAGGTGAGATCTTTGCGCGCCTCAACCAGCGCCACCACTTCTTCGAAGCTGCGCGGCTGCGGCAGTGCTGCCTGCGCTTGCACGGGTTCCGCCTGCGCCACGGCTTGCGCGCCGCCGCCCGAGATCATCGCCAAGCGCGGCCCGGCCCCACCGCCTTGCGGGGCGGACGGCGCAGAACCGGACGCGGACCCCTCGCTCGTCAGCCGCCGAATAAGATCGGCGGGGCTCGGCAGGTCGGTGACATAGGCGAGGCGAATTAGCACCATTTCCAGCGCCGCGCGCGGATCGGGCGCGGCGTGGACCTCCTGCGCCCCCTTCAGCAGAATTTGCCAGGCGCGGGTGAGGGTGGCCACCGAAAGGCTGCCCGCTAGGTCTGCGGCCGCCCGCCGTTCGGTTTCCGCCGCACTCTCCAGCGCGCCAGGGGCGACCTTGAGGCGGGTGACGCCGTGGCAGAGCCCGAGCAAATCTTGCACCACTTGGCTGGGGTCCGCCCCCGCCCGGTGCATATCCTCATAGAGCGCCAAGGCCTCGGCAATCTGCCCGGCCATGACCTTACCGAAGAGATCATAGACCGTCAGCCGGTCGGCGAGCCCCAGCATGCCGCGCACGGTTTCGGCTTCCACCGTGCCGCCCGACGACAGCGCAATCGCCTGATCGAGCAGGGACATGCCGTCGCGCGCCGAGCCATCGGCGGCCCGCCCAATCAAGGCGGCGGCTTCCGGCGTCAGCACGACCTTTTCCAGATCGGCGATGCGGGTGAAATGGGCGGCGAGCACCTCCGGCTCGATCCGGCGCAAATCAAAACGCTGGCAGCGCGAGAGCACCGTGATCGGCACTTTGCGGATTTCGGTGGTGGCGAACAGGAATTTCGTATGGTCGGGCGGCTCTTCCAGCGTCTTCAACAGGGCGTTGAAGGCGTTTTTGGAGAGCATATGCACTTCATCGATAATGTAGATCTTATAGCGCGCCGAAATCGGCTTGTAGCGCACGCCATCGATGATTTCGCGGATGTCATCGACGCCGGTGCGGCTGGCGGCATCCATTTCGATCACGTCAGGGTGTCGGTCGGCGGCAATCGCTTTGCACGGATCGCAGATACCGCAGGGCTCCGGCGTCGGCCCGCCCGTCCCATCCGCCCCGATACAGTTCAACGCGCGGGCGACGATACGGGCGGAGGTGGTTTTCCCCACCCCGCGCACGCCGGTGAGCATGAAGGCATGGGCGAGACGGCCCGACTGAATGGCGTTCGTCAAGGTGCGCACCAAGGCTTCCTGCCCGATCATATCGGCGAAAGTCTGCGGGCGATATTTGCGGGCGAGCACCCGATATTCGGGGGCGGCTGTCTCGGGTGTGGTCATGGCGAGGGGGAGTGTAGCGGGTCGGGACGAGCTTTTCACCTCTCAACTGCGCGGACAGAGCGGTAGAACCGGATCCGTAACGCTCGAACATTCCGCCGAGCACTCTCAAGAGATTTCAATACAAAATCAGAAAAAACGTACCTCCGCACGATTTTATGCACATACATTAAAAATAATTGTTTAGTAAAAATTTAATTAATTATCAAGATATAATTATTTTAGTTTCTATAACAATGCTGTGACACTAGTTTTTTTATTGATCAAATATATTAAACACCTAATTATTTGGTTACTCTATCACGAAAGGAGACAAACTTGACTACTATCACCCTAACCAACGATAGTGATGCTTATGATGCCGGAAATGGCGATTGGGAGATTTATGGCCTTGATGGTAACGACACTATTACCGCCGGAGATGGAAATAGCTCCGTCGACGGGGCCGATGGCGCAGATTCGATTTATCTCGGCATTGGTAATTTCACCGTAACATCCGGCGCGGGTAGCGATTACATCATCTATACGCCCGGTTCGACGCTGAACATCGATACTGGCGATGGTAATGATTTCCTGAGCTTCACCAGCACTGCGGGCGTCGCTGCAACGACCTATATCGTCAGTCTCGGCGAAGGGGATAATATCACCAATCTGTCGACGACAACCGGCCCCACCACGATTACCGCAGGGAGCGGAAACGACGAGGTCTATGCTGGATTTGGAAGTAATTATATCGATGTGGGAGCGGGAAATAACAGTGTTGCAACCGAATATAGTTACTACCTTGGTAATCTCGGGCCTTCCAACGACACGATCATTTCAGGCGATGGCCACGATGCCTTCAGCATCGGCGACGGCAACGATATCCTGACCATCGGGGCTGGCACGGCAACGATTACCGGCGGTCTAGGGGATAAGGTAATCACTGCGTCGACTACCGCTGGCGATATCACTATTACGCTTGGGGCAGGAAACCACGTCATTACGGCGGGGAGCGGCGCCGCTAGAATCAATGTCGGCGATGGCAATAATACAATCACAGCCGGTGATGGCATAGACACAATCTATCTCGGTGTCGGCGATCAGTCCGTAACATCCGGCGCGGGTAGCGATTACATCATCTATACGCCCGGTTCGACGCTGAACATCGATACTGGCGATGGTAATGATTTTGTGAGTTTCACCAGCGCCCTGGGCACTGGGGCGACAACCTATGTCGTCGATCTCGGCGAAGGGGATAATATCACCAATCTGTCGACGACAACCGGGGCGACCACGCTTACCGCCGGGAGCGGAAATGACGAGGTTTACACGGGTTTTGGAACTGCCTACATCAATGTCGGCGATGGCAGCAACACCGTCTACACCGAGTACAGCCAATATTCTGGGGCGCTTGGAACATCGAACGATACGGTCATCACTGGATCAGGAAACGATAGAGTTAGTACTGGCGGAGGAATAGACATCATCGATACGGGGGATGGTGACGATTTGATTTATATAACCGACGGCGGTGACACGCTGATCTTCAATGTCGGATCGGCAGCAAGTAACATAGACCATGTGTATGGTGCAACTGCCGGCATTACGGTTGATGTCGGCGGTAGCGCAACATTGATGCTCATCAACGGTGAGGCCGCTCTTTATGGCGACGCCACAAATATTCTCTATTTCGTCGGCGTAACGGACATGTCCCTTATCACGCTGATCTAGCCCCAATAAAGGGGGAGGAGCCATCCTCTCCCTTTTTTTCGACCGACACATGTGAGGACCAACTAATTTCGCGTGGCCGAGCAAAGGCTTATACCAAAAGGTGGGAGGCTGGCGGCACGACCCGATACGAAACTCGTTACGGCTGCTTCCTTCCGGACCTGACCGGGTTAGCGAGGGCATCGCCCATGGCCAACCTCCCGAGGCTGTATATCGTCGGTTCAGGCGGTAAACGCAAGGGGGGTGTGGCGGGGGCGGTGGTTGCGCGAAGCCGAACTTCGGGCCACACTGCCGCCACCATGCCCAATTTTTCGACTAAGCCGCTGTTTTACAGCGATTCCGGCCTTGTGCGCGATCCGTTGGACCGTAAGGCGTTCGAGGATTTTTCGGCCGGGAGCTGGCGCGACACCGCCGCCCATTGGCTGCTCTATTGGCAGGGCAAAAGCCTGTTCGTTGCGGGCCAAGCGCTGCTGCTGGAGCGCTTCGACCGCGCCCCCACGGTGCTGCTGGGCCGCCATGACGACCGCCAGATTTTCGCGCTCGATCTTTCGGACTGGGAGGAAGCCGAAGCCCTGCGCTTCGCCGAAGCCCAGAGCGCCGAATGGGCCGATTTGCGCCGCTATGGCCCCGCGCTGGAAGCCGGTCTCGCCGCCCGGCTCGCCTATGGGCGCGGCATGGCCTATTGGCACCAGCGCACGCAATTCTGCGGCGTTTGCGGCGCGCCCACGGTGAGCGCCGAGGGCGGCCATGTGCGCCGCTGCACGTCCCTCCCCTGCGGCACGCCGCATTTCCCGCGCACCGACCCCGCCGTGATTATGCTGGTGACGGACGATACCGGGCCGGAGCCGCGCATTTTGCTCGGGCGGCAAGCGGCCTGGACGCCGGGGATGATGTCTACCCTCGCGGGCTTCGTCGAGCCGGGCGAAAGCCTGGAAGAGGCCGTGCGCCGGGAAGTTTGGGAGGAAGTGGGCGTGCGCGTCGGCACCGTCACCTATCGCGCCTCGCAGCCCTGGCCCTTCCCCTCCTCGCTGATGGTCGGCTTCCGGGCGCAGGCGCTGAGTTTCGACATCACCGTCGATCCCAGCGAAATCGAAAGCGCGCGCTGGTTCACCCGCAGCGAACTCCTCGACCCCGAGATCGCCCAACACGTCGCCCCACGCCCCGATTCCATCGCCCGCCGCCTGATCGAGGAGTGGTTAGCCGATGCGCCTGCTGCCCCTTGATGCGCCCACGGACGGCGTGATCGCCCTCGCCGGGGCGACGCTCGAATACCGCTGGCTGCCGCCCGCCCATCGGCCCGACGCGCCGCCGGTGGTGATGCTCCATGAGGGCCTCGGCTGTATCGCCATTTGGCGCGATCTGCCGGAGCAAATACGCGACGCCACCGGCTGCGGCGTGCTGGTCTATTCGCGCGAAGGCTATGGCAATTCCAGTCCCGTCACCCTGCCGCGCCCCTTGGACTACCACACGCGCGAAGCCGAAACCTTCCTGATCCCGCTGCTCGACACCTTCGGGCTCGGACGCGTTCATCTCTTCGGCCATTCGGACGGCGGCACGATTGCCCTTATCGCCGCCGCGCGCTTTCCCGACCGCATCGCCGGAGCCATCACCCTCGCCGCCCATGTGTTCAACGAGGAGGAAAGCCTGACCGGCATCCGCGCCGCGCAGGAGGCTTTCTTAGACGGCGATTTTCGCACCCGCTTGAAGCGGCTCCACGGCGACAATGTCGATGGCGCCTTCTGGGGTTGGTGCCGCACCTGGCAGGAGCCCGGTTTTCGGACCTGGGACATTACCCCCCTCCTCCCCGCCATCCGCTGCCCGCTGCTCGTCATCCAAGGCGAAGGCGACGACTACGGCACGCTGAAACAGGTGGAGGCCATCGTCGCGGGCGTATCCGGCCCGGTCGAACCGCTGGTTCTCCCCAACTGCGGCCACTCCCCCCACCGCGACCAGCCGGGGGCGGTGTTGGCGGGGGTGTTGCGGGTGGTGGAGGGCGATATTGGAGAGCGATAACACGCTCAGTCTGGCATCTGCCAATCGACGTATTGCGTGATCACAGGCCCCAGAATCGCTGCCAATCGACCGTTTGCTTTCAGCTTGTCCAGGGCGGACACCATGATGTCGTCAACCTCATTGCTGCTATCTTTCTTATAGACGGTCGTCACATCGAACGCCGAAAAGAAACTCTGACGGATATTCTTATAGCCGCGCTCCTTTAAAACGGGATCGGTAGCAACGTCAGAAAAAATGAATCCATCTAAACGCTTCAAATCAACTTTAACCAGCCCAGCCTCAATCGCAGAGACCGGCTTTACTGGGAATTTAAAAAAATTAGTATGGGCATTATCGGTTTCAATTGAGTATTGTTGCAAATTTTCTATATCCAAAGCTTTGTTTTTATTGCTATAGAGAACAAAATTGACTTTATAGAAATTTATCTTCTGTGACAGCCGATAGGGTAAATCGGTTTCGCTCGGTGGTCGGATCAAGGGAATATGAACGTCCGCCAAGCCGTCCTGAACGCTCAGAAGCGAGCGCGCGAACGGGACAACACTTATCTCGTAAGTGTTTTGCGGGTCGATTTCTGCCATCGCCTTTATCACATCGATAAAGACCCCCTTGGTCGGCGATTCCGACAACACGGGGAGCTGCGCGAGACTGATTTTAATCGTTCGCGCCGATGCGGGTTCGGCCGCCAAAAGCACGCCCATGGCGAGAATTGTCGCCATCGACCCGATAGAGCAGAACTTGAAAATACAATTGCGCTGAATGGACTGCATCTTTTCATCCTGGTCGAAAGAGTAGTCTATACCCACCGTTACCACGTCGGTGGCCACCTAGAACGCTAAATATATATGAAGCGGGGAGCAGCCTCCCCTCGGGCCTGCCCGCCGCCTCACCTTAGACTGCGCTTCGACGCGACAGGAGGTGTCCGGCCCCCCGGCGATCATACTCGTCCGCCAGCGCGCAGAGCAACCCCGCCATCACCGGAGAAGGACGGGCCGTGCATCAGTGCCAGCGTGTGCGGCGCTAAGTCCGCGAGGCCGCGAATCGTCGTGCCCATCGCGGGATTGAGCGAGGAATATTTGAATAATTCTTCCGCCGCGATAGCGGGACCAACAATATCGCCTTCCGTCAGCGTGTGATCATTGCCAAGCTGCGTGAAGAGGTCGCCGCACAACAGGGTTCGCGTCGATTCCTCGTAGAGAACCCCGGCGTCCCAGCCATGGGGCGTATGGGGCGTATCGATAAAGCGGACCCGTTTGCCGCGCCCCAACTCGACTACCTCGCCGTCGGCGAGGGTGCGGGGGGCTCGACTTGCGAAATCATTCAGCGAGACATCGCAGCAAATCTGGCCTTGCATCGCCGTTGCCTGCGGCGCGGCAGCAAGCCAATGATTAAGCGCGCCGCATTCGTCCGACTCGAAATGACCGAAGGAGATCCAGCGTATGTCCGTTGGTTCAAGGATCCGGCTGACGGCCCCATGGGTGAAGTTGAACATAGTCTTCAGCCCCGTATGGAAAATCAGCGGTTCATCGCCGAGTACCAGGAACTGATTGAAGGTAAAGCCCGCAGGCGGGGCGATTTGCGGCACAAATGTTGATAGACGAAAAATGCCATCGGCGATCTCGGTGATCGTCGTTTCCATGCGAACCCTCCATACCCTACTGAATAAGCGATCTTGCGGCTGATGGACGCTGATCGAATTTGACAATACAGAAGTGTGCAATGAAAATGAAGGGGCCGTCAATAATGGATGCACAGGATCGCGCAGCGAAATCCATATCGCGCCCTTACACGCTCAAGCGCCGGGCCGAACAGCAGGCTGAAACGCGCCGGCGGATTGTCGAAGCGGCGATCGATCTACACACAAGCCTTGGCCCAGCCCGCACCAGCCTTAGCATGGTGGCCGCGCGCGCGGGCGTGCAGCGCCATACGCTCTATGCCCATTTTCCAGAAGAGCGGGACCTTTTTCTGGCCTGTTCGGAGATGACCCTAAGCCGGGCACCGCTGCCCGACGCCGCCCCCTGGCGCAGCATACAGGACCCCGCCACGCGCCTGTGCGCGGGCTTGCAGGCCGTCTATGATTGGTATGGCCGCAACGCCAATTTGGCCGCCTGCATCCTGCGCGACGCCGAATATCATCCGCTGACCCAGGAGATCAACGCTCTACGGCTTGGCCCGACGATGGCCGATTGGCGCGCCACTCTCGGCGCGGGATTAACGCCACCGCAGAGGGTTATTCTCGATCTGGCGCTAAGTTTCTTTACTTGGCGGACGCTTGTGCGCGATAGCGGCCTGAGCCCAACGGTAGCCGTCGAAACCATGGCTCAGGCCATC
>NZ_JBILQX010000246.1:0-4312 GCF_044372965.1 Elstera sp.
TCGCCAAGAGCGCCGAGAGCCCGCCCGCGAAGTAGAAATCCTCCATCAGGTAGGTGCCGGAGGGGAACAAGTTGGCCAGAACCGGAATCCGGCCCGCCATCGCGTCCATATCCTCCAGCGTCAGGCTAATCCCCAACCGCCGCGCCATTGCGACCAGATGCACGGCGGCATTGGTGGACCCACCTAAGGCCATATAGGCGACCAGCCCATTCAGGAAGCTGGCGCGGGTAACGAAATCCGACGGTTTCAAATCCTCCCAAACCATCTCGACGATGCGGCTGCCGCAGGTGGAGGCCATGCGCGGGTGGCCACTGTCGCAGGCGGGCAGGGACGAGGCACCGGGGAGCGTAAGCCCCATCGCATCGACAATCGAGGTCATGGTCGAAGCCGTGCCCATCGTATTGCAGGTGCCCGCCGAGCGGGTCATGCGGCTCTCCAGATCGACCCAATCGTCTTGCGTGATGCTCCCTGCGCGCAACTCGTCCCAGTATTTCTTGGTATGGGTGCCCGCGCCGGTTTTCTGGCCGCGCCATTGCCCGTTCGACATCGGCCCCGCTGGGCAATAGATCACCGGCAGATCGACTGAAAAGGCCCCCATCAACAATCCTGGGGTGGATTTATCGCAGCCGCCCATCAGTACCGCCCCGTCGATGGGGTGGGAGCGCAAGAGTTCCTCCGCTTCCATCGCGAGGAAATTGCGGTAAAGCATCGTCGTCGGCTTCACCATCACCTCACCGACCGAGAGCGCGGGCAGTTCCACCGGATAGCCGCCCGCCTGCCACACGCCGCGCTTCACCGCTTCGGCGCGCTGGCGCAAATGGGCGTGGCAGGGGCTCATCTCGCTCCAGGTATTGAGAATGCCGATCACGGGCTTGCCGAGAAACTCCTCGCGCCGCATCCCCATCTGCTGGGTGCGCTGGCGGTGGGCAAAGCCGCGCATATCGTTGGAGGCAAACCAGCGTTGACTGCGCAGGCTTTCGAGCGAACGGCGGCTCATCTCAACTTTCCTTCGATCCCACTGACGATTCTAAGCGTCCCATTGCGCGTTCCCCCGGTTGTGCCGATTTTACCCAGCCTGCTGTTATTGGAAATAATAGCGCTACGATTTTACACCCGCAAGCCCCCCTGTTGATGATAAAGGCGGTTTGTGAACGCGGTTTAGGTTGGCTTGACGCCTCCCCGAAAAACAGGGAAAATCATCCCGTCATGAATAATAGCGCTCTTAAAAGTCCCGCGAATGGCCGTCCCGCCGAGGCGGAAGGCGGGCCGCGCGTTCGCCGAGCGCGGCGCAAAATGCAGCGGGTGACGATGATGGAGGTGGCCTTGCGCGCGGGCGTATCATCCTCCACCGTGTCGCTGTATTTACGCAAGCCCAATGCGGTTTCGCCCGCCGCGAGCCAGGCGATTGCCCAAGCGATTGAGGATTTGGGCTATGTGCCGAACCTCGTCGCGGGCGGGCTGGCGGCGGCGGGTAGCCGGGTGGTGAGCGTTATCGTGCCCTCCATCCGCAACGCCTTTTTTGCCGAAACGGTGGCCAGCTTGCAAACCGAGCTTGCCGCCTACGGGTTGCAAGTGATGCTCGGTCACTCGGAATATTCGGAACATGATGAGGAAGCGCTGATCCGCACGGCGCTTGCCTGGGCACCGGCAGCGGTTGTGCTGACCGGGCTCAATCATAGCAAAGCTGCGCGCAAGCTACTCGCGGGCGGCGGCGTGCCCGTAATCGAAATGTGGGAGCTGGGGGAGCCCGCGCCCATCGATATGGCGGTCGGCTTCTCCCACGCGGCAGTCGGGGCGACGGCGGCGCGCCATTTCGCCCAACAAGGGTTTACGAACCTCGCCTTTTTGGGCGCGCGCCTCGCGCAAGACCGCAGGGCCGCCGCCCGCGCCGAAGGGTTTGTCGCCGAAGCCTTGCGCCTTGGCTTGCCCGAACCGCAAATTCTCAACCACCCGGCCCCCGCCACCGCCGAAGCCGGGGCGCAACTGCTCGGGCTCGCCCAAGCCAGCCCCTCGGAGTTTCAGGCTGTCGCCTGCTCCAACGATCTCATCGCCCTCGGCGTTCTCTTCGAATGCCAGCGCCGCAGTATCGCCGTGCCGGGCGATCTCGCCGTCATGGGATTCGGCGATTTGAGCTTTAGTTCCACCAGCAACCCGCCGCTCACCACCATCCGCCCCTCCGGCGACCTGATTGGCCGCGAAGTCGCTCGCCTCATCAAAGCCTGTGCTCACGGTGCTCGCCCGCCCGAAACGGCGCGGATCGTCGATACGGGGCATTTACTGGTGGAGCGGAAGAGCGGGTAGGGGGTGGGTCGGCTCCGGGGGAGCCGATTTAGGGGTTCCCCCTAAAACCCCCGCCAAGGGCAGGCCCTTGGCAATCCCCTTAGTCATTTATCCTGTATTTTTTTTTCAGTAAAACATTGTTATTACTGTAAAAAAACGAAATCGGTTTCCAAAGGGCAAGCCCTTTGGCGGGGGCGTCGGGGGCAGCGCCCCTGACACTCTCAACTCAACCCATACGGCAGCGCGCCGCGATGATCGTGGCTGACGGTGAGTTTGCGCTTTAGCGGCGGCATGGCACGACTTGCGCATTTGGTGCGCTCGCAGATGCGGCAAGAGATGCCGATAGGCTCGAAGGCGGCGCGGTTGCCGAGGTCGAGGTCGTCGGCGTAAACGAAGCTGTCGGCGTAGGTGATTTCGCAGCCCAGGGCCAAAGCATAGCGCGGTTGAACGGCGCGGAAGCCACCGCTGCCTTTACTGGTTTGGGCGGCAAGGCAGAGGTAGCGCGCCCCGTCTGGGGTTTCGGCGAGTTGGCGGATAATGCGGCCGGGGGTTTCGAAGGCTTGGTGGACGTTCCAGACCGGGCAGGCCGCACCGAAGCGAGCGAATTGCAGCTTGCTGGCGCTGTGGCGCTTGGTGATGTTCCCGGCGCGGTCGATGCGGGCGAAGAACATCGGAACCCCTTTTAGGCCGGGGCGTTGGAGCGTGCTAAGCCGATGGCAGACTTGCTCTAGCGAGGCCCCAAAGCGCACGGCCAACAGGTCGAGGTCGTGGCGCAGGGTGCGCGCGGCGGTCAGGAAGGCGCGGTAGGGCAGTAGCAGCGCGCCGGCGAAGTAGTTATAGAGGCCTATGCGGCAAATCTCGGTGGCTTCTTCGGTTCGGAACCCTGCCGCCGTGGCGATGCCCTGGATCGCCTCGGCGGCGTAAAGCTGGGCAATCTGGAAGGCGATTTGGAAATCGCGCGTCGGCGTTGGCGCATAGGGGTTGAGGGTGAGCAACCGGGCGCGCGGATCGTAGTGGCGCAAGGTCTCTTCCCCCGCCGCGCCGCGCGCCACGCGCACGGAGAAATTTTTCTCCAGGAACCCGGTGAGGATGGCGTGATTGTCGCCTTCGCCCAAACTCAGGCTTTCCGCCAGTTTTTCCGCCATCACGTCGAGATCATGGATGTAATTATCAACGAAGTGGAAAAAGTCGCGCACTTCTTCGTAAGGCGTGGTTTCGGTGAAGGCGGTGGCCCCGCCTAAGCGGTCATCGAAACTCGCAAGCTGCTCGCTGTTGCGCCGATAGGCTTGGTGACAGGAGATGAGCGCGTGGGCGAGGCCGGGGGCGTTTTGCACCACCAGCTTCAATTCCTGTGCGGTGGGCGAATAGGTTTCGAACAAAGGGTCCGACAGGGCTTCGGAGAGGGCGGACAGCAGCCGGTCGCCTTCGCCGCTGGAGAGTTCGGCAATATCGATTTGGAATTTTTCGGCCAGCGCCAGCAGTACCGCCGCCGAGACCGGGCGCTGATTATTCTCGATCTGATTGAGGTAGCTCGTGGAAATGCCGATGCGTTCGGCAAACTGGGCTTGTGTCGCCTTCGTGCCGTCGCGGATTTCGCGCACCTTGCGCCCGATATAGAGTTTTCCGATCGCCATTTCGCAAATTCGCAATTCACTGTTTGCGTTTTTATAACTTCCACAGTGTCACCTCATCAAGCTTTCCTTTCGGCGGCGTTTGGCCTACTCCGAAGCGACAGAGTTGGGGGTTTACAACCAACCCGAGTTTAGGGAGGAAAAGCCATGCGCGCGGTCCTAGAGCAGTTGGAAGCACGACGGGCCGAAGCGCGGGCAGGCGGGGGCGCGCGCCGCGTCGAGGCGCAGCACGCCAAGGGCAAGTTAACGGCGCGCGAGCGGCTGGACGTGCTGCTCGACGAAGGCTCCTTTGAAGAATACGACATGTATGTGACCCACCGGGCCACCGAATTCGGCATGGCGCAGCAGAAGGTGGCGGGCGATGGGGTTGTGACCGGCTGGGGCACGATCAACGGTCGTCA
>NZ_JBILQX010000247.1:0-4309 GCF_044372965.1 Elstera sp.
ACACCATGCCGACTTCGCGGCGGATGACTTCGATGTTCTTCACATCATTGGTCAACTCCGTGCCATCGACGATAATGCTGCCCTTTTGATGCTCTTCCAACCGGTTGATGCAGCGGATCAGGGTCGATTTCCCCGAACCCGACGGGCCGCAGATCACAATCCGCTCGCCCGTGCGGACGGAGAGATCGACGTTCCGCAGCACGTGAAAATCACCGTACCATTTATTCACTTGGGTAAGACTGATGATACTGCGCGCCGAGGTAAGGTCGCGCGCGTGAACGCGGGCAGTGGTCATGGGCCGATTTTCCCTTTGGGTTGGCAGAATAAACTAGGCGGCGCGAACGGTTTCGATAAAGCCCTCGACCTGACCGCGCAGGGCGGTGGCTTCCCGTGATAGGGCGACGGCGGCGGTAAGAACGTGATTGGCCGAGTGATCGGTTTGGCGAGCATCTTGCGACACACCCTCGATACGGCCCGCAACATCGCGGATTGTGCTTGAGGCGCTTTGGATATTCCGAGCGATTTCCTGCGTTGCCATGCCCTGCTGCTCCATAGCCGAGGCGATGGTTGCGACGACACCGTTAACGCCGTCGATCGTGTCGCGGATCGTATCAACGGCCTGGGTGGCCTCGTCGGTCGCGGTGCGAAGAGCATTGATCTGTTCAGAGATTTCCGTGGTGGCTTTGCCGGTTTGCATAGCGAGTTGCTTCACCTCATGGGCGACCACGGCAAACCCGCGCCCGGCTTCCCCCGCCCGGCTTGCCTCGATGGTGGCATTAAGGGCGAGCAGATTGGTTTGCGCGGCGATGCCGGAAATAATGCTGACGACGGTGCCAATCCGGTCAGCGCTTTCTGTCAACGCCATCATCAGTTGCGTCGTGTGATGGGCTTCCCCCGCCGCCATGCGCGCGACATCGGTCGAGCGGACAAGCTGCCGGCCAATTTCGGCAATCGACGCCGTAAGCTCTTCCGCGGCCGAGGCCACGTTCTGCACGTCTGCCGATGCCTGCCCCACTTGGCTTGAGACCATATCCGCCTCAGCGCTGGTGTGATCGGCCATCGCCATCAAGGATTGCGCGGTGGTGTGCATTTGCGTTGCGGAGGCGGAAACCGTGCTGACGATCTGGTTGACGCTGGTATCGAACTGCTGAGCCAGCGCGTTCAGGGTTGCCCTCCGGTCGGCTTCCGCCCGGCCCTTATCTGCTTCACGCTCGGCCTGCATCCGCTGCCGTTCCTGAGCCCCCAGACGCAAGGTTTCAATCCCGCGTCCCATCATGCCAATTTCGTCGCCACCTTCGGTCGGCACCGGCTGATCGAGTTCGCCCGAGGCGATTTCGCGAATGCAGCGGTCCAAGGTCAGCAAGCGCCGAACCAGGGTTTGCCCGACGTAAATCCAAACAATCGCCAGCGACAAGAGAATGCTCACGATGGCAACGATGATCAGCCCCACCGTGCGCCCGGAAATCGCCGCCTGCACCGAGGCTAACGCGCCTTGCATCACCTGCCGCCGGTCAGCCACCAGCGTTTCTGCCGCCGCCGTAAGCCCGCCAGAAACAGCGCGGTTTTCGGTTAACAGCCTTAGAACCTCGGCCTCGGCGGTCAGTTCTTGCGCGCGGAGCACAGCAATGCTGGTCGGCCCGGTGCTGATCGCCGTAAGCCGCGCCAGCAGCGGGCCAAGCTCGGCTTGTGGCGGCAACGTATCGATGATCACACCCAAGCGCTCGATACCCTTGGCGATGCCGGGGGTGAGCTTTTCCAACTGCGCCGGGGTTACCGCGCCCGCCGCTTCCAGCAGAGCTTGCGCGAGCTGTAAGCCTTGCCGCTCGGCATCGGTGACCGGGCGCGCGAGTTGCGCGGCAGCCACCAGTTTGCGTGATGCGCGGCGGATGATCTCGAAGTTCACCACCCCCATGGCGATTTCCTCGCGGGCCTCTTCTTCGCTCTCGCGGGCTTGGGTGCTCCAGGTTCCCAAGATTGTGCCGAGCCCGGCGAGGGCTGCTGTCATATCGGCGGCTTTGGCTTCGCGTTGCTGTTGTGCCGCGAGGCGCTGTTGGGTCGCCGTTACCAGCGCGTCGAGGTTGGCGGTGAGCGTTGCCGCCGCTGCCGTCAGCGGAACCAAGCGCGCATCCCCCGGCAGGCTTGCGGCGAGCCTATCGAGCGAGGCCTGGAACGCCGTCATGCCCACGTTCAGCACCCGCTGCGCCGCCTCCCGCTCCGCCCCTGCCGGGGCCGAGGCGAGCAACGGGGCCGCCGCAATCACCCGCTCACCCGTGCGGGCGGCGTCGAGCGCGCCGGTGAGCGTGGGAACATCGTCTTGAATAACGCCGTCCATCACCCGGCCGACTTGATCGAGCGAGAAAAGCCCAACCCCCACCGCCACCAGCGTGCCCAGGCAAACGCTGAAAAACGCCAAGAAGAGCCGCGATTTCAGCCCTAGGCGGCTCCGTGCGGCCTGCTGTCGTGGGGGGACGTGCGTCATGGCGGTCTCCTCGGGGGTTAGGGTTAACGGTAAATTTCGGTCTGCGGGGGTTCATCCCCGCGCATGAGGCCGCGATACATGCCTTCGGTGCTGAACGGCATGTGGGCGTTGCCATGACGGTCAAGTGCAATTAGCCCGCCGTGGCCCCCGTAGGTTTTGAGCTTGGCAATCGCCGCCTCCGCCGCGTCGGCCAGCGCGTGCCCGCCATAGGCTATGAGCGTGGCCACATCGTAGGCGGTCACGGCGCGTAGGAAGGCTTCGCCGGTCCCGGTGGTCGAAATCGCCGCGGTACTATTGTCGGCAAAACAGCCCGCCCCGATCACCGGCGTGTCGCCAACGCGCCCTGGGCGTTTATTGACCATCCCGCCGGTCGAAGTTGCAGCGGCCAAATTGCCCGCCTCATCCAGCGCCACCGCGCCGACCGTGCCGAGTTTGCGGTCGGCCTCAAGCGGCTCCAGCGCTTTCGGGGTCCGTGGCAGCGCGTCATGATCGAGTGCCATGCCGGAAAGCCGCGCTTGGGTGCGCTGAAGTTGTTCGACGCGCGCGGGCGTGGTGAAATAGCCTGGATCGACCGGAACCAGCCCTTCGGCCTCCAAAAACAACTCCGCCCCCGCGCCGATCAGCAACACGCAGCCGGATTTTTCCATCACGAGGCGCGCGCCCTGCACAGGGTTGCGAACCCGCAGCACGCCGGCAATCGCCCCCGCCGAACGGTCGCGCCCGTCCATGATCGCAGCATCAAGCTCGTGCGTGCCAGCGGACGTTAAGACAGCCCCGTGCCCAGCGTTGAACAGCGGGCAGTCTTCCAGCAGCGTTACCGCTAGCGTAACCGCTTCCACCGCAGAAGCCCCCGCCCGCAAAGCGCTATTGCTCTGCACAAGCACATCGCGCAAGGCTGCGTGATAGTCTTGCTCGGCTTCGGCGCTTAAAACCCGGCGATCAATCGTCCCCGCTCCGCCGTGAATTGCGATTACCGGACTCGTCATAGTCTTATCCTTGAAAGAGGGAGTGTCGAAAGACGGGGCGTCAGCGCTGCCGACCGGACCCTTGCCGCTCCAACCACTGGCTGTATCGCGACAGCGTGAGCCCCGCCGCTAGGTAAATCGCCGAGATGAAGACATAGCCTTCGATGAAGAAAATCCGCCATTGGGCATCGGCCAGCGCCAGTTTCAGCCCGCCCGTGAGGTCATAGAGGCTGATGATCGTGACCAGCGACGTATCTTTGAGAATGCCGATAAAGGTATTCGCCGTCGGCGGCACGACGAGGCGCAGGGCTTGCGGCAGAACAACGAACCCCATTGCTTTCCAGTGACTCAAGCCGAGGGCGGTTGCCGCCTCATACTGGCCTTTGGAAATCGCTTGCAGCCCACCGCGCACCACTTCTGCCAGATAGGCCGAGGCAAAAATAGCGATTACCAGCAGCACCCGCATCACAAGGTCGATCTCAAGACCAGGCGGCAGCACCAGCGGCAAGATGAAGGCGGCGGCGAACAGCAGCGTGATCAACGGCACGCCGCGAATGCACTCGATATAACCAACGCACAGCAGCTTCACCAACGGCAGTTGCGAGCGCCGCCCGAGCGCCAGCAGCACGCCCAAGGGATAGGCCAGCACCAACCCGCCGACGGTTAACATCAAGGTCAGTGGAATCCCGCCCCATTGCGTCGTCGGCACGCGCGTTAGGCCAAATAGGCTGCCGTGCATAAGCCCCAAGAACACCCCGAGCGCACCGAGCGCCAGCGGGACCAGCTTCCACCCCCATAACCGGGGCCAGCAGCATCCGGCCACCGCCGTGCCGAGAACGAGCGTTGCCAACAAAGGCCGCCACTG
>NZ_JBILQX010000002.1:0-69611 GCF_044372965.1 Elstera sp.
AGAGGCGAGCATAGGGCGGCGCTCTAAATCCCGTTGCAAGGTCGTCACCGGAAACTGCGCCTGCCGCGCCGCGCGGTCGAGCGCGGTGAGCGGATCGGCCAAGCCTTCCACCGCCGTTACCCGAAGCCCTTCGGCGGCGAGCGGCAGGGTAAAGGTACCAAGCCCGGCGAAAAGGTCCATTACCAGCGCGCGCGGCGGCACGCCCTCTAAGGCCGCGCGCACCCCGGCGATTAAGACCGCTTCCCCTTCCGTGGTCGCTTGCAGAAACGCCCCTGGCGGCAGGATGGCGCGGGCCGTGTCGAGCATTAGCCAGGGCGCGCGGCGTTCGGCGAGAATTTCGACCGGGCTCGTGGCATCTTTCGACCAAGCGAGCCGCGCCAGATCGAGCCGGTCGGCGACATCGGCTAAAGCCTCACGTCCGGCCAAATCGGGTTTTTCGAGCCCGACCAGCACGAGATCGAGCCCCGCGCCGGTTTCGGTCATCACCACATCGACCATCCCACCCGGCGGCAGGAGCCGCGCCAGCGCTTCCCGCACCGCCGGAAGGGCTTCGACCAGCGCCGGGCGCAGAATTGGGCAGGCATCGAGCGGTAGGATCGTCGCGGAAGCGGCCTCGTGGAACCCCAAGATCACCCCTTGTGCCGTACGACGCGCGGAAAAACTGGCGCGGCGGCGGCTGGCGGGGGGACTCATCAGCAGGGGCCGCAGGGGCACCGCGTCGAAGTCTGCCCGTTGAAGCGCCCGGCGGATGCGGTCGGTCTTCAGGTCAGCCTGCGCCGCTTCGCTGAGGTGATGCAGGCTACAGCCGCCACAGCGCCCGAAGAGGGTGCAGATCGACGGCACCCGGTCGGGGCTTGCCCCTTCCGCCACCGTTTCAACCCGCCCAGCCCAACCGTCGCCGCGCCGAACGGTGAGGGTCGCCGTTACGGTTTCCCCTGGCAGACCGCCGAGCAGGAACAACGGCACGCCGTCCACCTGCGCCAGCCCATCGCCCTGCACACCGATGCGATCGATGGCGACCGTCACCCGCTCGCCGCGCCGATCCTTACCTTTGGGCGCGGGGCGTTTGGCGGGAGCCCGCCGGTTGGAAGAGTTGCGCGCGCTCATTGAACCTCCGCCCATAAAACATCCGAAAGCCGCTCGGCCCCTGTTGCCAGTAGCACCAGCCGATCAAAGCCTAGGGCGATCCCGGCGGACGCGGGTAGACCATGGGCGAGGGCCGCGAGGAAATCCTCGTCAATCGGGTAGCGCTCGCCGTAAAGCGCCTGCTTCAGGTCCATATCCGCCACAAAGCGCGCGCGCTGCTCCTCGGCGTCGGTGAGTTCGCCGAAGGCGTTGGCGAGTTCAACCCCCGCCGCATAAAGCTCGAACCGTTCGGCAAGACGCGGGTCTTCGGGTTTCGGACGGGCGAGGGCCGCCATTGAAATCGGGTAATCGATCAAGAAGGTCGGGCGGTCGCGGCCCAAATGCGGTTCGATGAAATCGAACATCAGCCGGAAAACAATATCGTCCCACCGGTCATCGTCGGCCACGCGCACACCGAGGCGCAGCGCCTCTTGCGCGAGGATTGCCGCCGCTGGGGCGTCGCTGCCGGGCTGTTTTGGATCGGGGGCGCTTGCCAGCAGATCAATCTCGCAGAATTTCTGGAAGGCCTCGGCCACGGTCAGGCGCTCGAAGGGCTCGGTAACAGCAACCGTGAGATCGCCCCGGCGCAAAGGTTCGCCCGCCGTCACCGCCCGAATGAGGCCTTCGCAATCGGCCATCAAATCGCGGTAATTGGCCCCAACGCGGTACCATTCCAGCATGGTGAATTCCGGCGAATGAGTGTCGGAGCCCTCGCGGTCGCGCCACACATGGCCGAGCGCATAAATTTGCCGCTCCCCCGCCGCCAGAAGCTTTTTCATCGTGAATTCGGGCGAGGTGTGCAGATAGCGCCGCAGCGCCGTGCCCTCGGGCCGGTGCAAATCGGCGGCCACCGCGTGCAAATGCGGCTCCAATCCGGGCGAGACTTGCAGCGCGGGCGGATCGACTTCCAAAAAACCGCGTGCGTGGAAAAAATCGCGCGTCTGCCGCAGCATCGCGGCGCGCTGGTGTAGAAAGGCGCGTTTGCGCGCAAAACGGTCGGGCCGCCACCAGGGGGCGGCGATGGGACGGGGGCTCTCACTCATCCAGCATGCTTGGCCTAAGCGCGCCCCAAAAAGCAAGGCCGTCTTCCCACTTTCGTAGAAAGACGGCCCCGATATAGGTTTAACCTTAGGCGTTAGGCGAGAACGAAGTTGCCCGCCACCAGCGCATTCGCGGTAATGCCGGTGAACGTGCCGATCAGATGGATTTCCGCCACCTGCCACGCGCCATCGTTATTGCCACCCGCAGCGGCTGCGTCCGACGCGAGGTAGAGGAAGGCACTGCCGTTCTGATAGCCGAGCAGATAGGCCGATTGGCCCGCGCCCGCCGCTTGGATCTGGGTGTAGGTATCGGCGGCCGTGCCGTTGGTCAGCGCCTTCAGCAACTCCGAACCATTCGCCGAGAGGGAAAGATCGCCCCCCGTCGCGCCGCTGGTGAGCGCGACGCCCGACTGCAGCACGATTACATCGGTGTTCGCCGACGTGACGGTGCCGACCAAATAAGCCCCGCCGCCTGCCGCAGCGACGGAGGTATCCGCGCCAAACACCGGGTTGAGCCCGCCAGCGGTCGCCGCCGTCGTCAATAGCGAGGACAGGACCACCACGTCGGCATTGGTTGCGCCCGCGGTGAAGCCGGCGATGGTGTCGCGGTTGGTTTCAAGTGTAATGCCATTGAGGTTCACCCGGTCGATGAAGGCATCCGCCGCCGTCCCAACCGTGAGCACATCGATGCCAAGCCCGCCTTCCAGCGTATCGGCACCCGCACCGCCCGCGAGCGTATCATTGCCGATACCGCCCAGGAGCGAATCATTATTGCCCGTGCCGGTAACATTGAAAGCACCGTTGCTTTCAGCGCCGCCGTTCCAAATCAGCGTTGCCGTGCCGGTCGAGCCGGAGGCATTGACCGTGAGCGACGATCCCGCCGCCACCAGCGAATCCTTGGCGACATAGTTGAAGGCAAGGTTCGAGCCGGTTAGCGTCAGCGTTTCGACATTGGTGACATTGTCGAGGTCGGCGGTGGAGCTCCAACCGCTGTTGAAAATCGTATCCGCGCCCGCGCCGCCATCGATCGTATCGCTGGACGTGAGCACGCCAACGCCCGCAAACGTGAAGCTATCGGCCCCCGCGCTGCCCGTTACCGAATGGGCGACGCCGCCATCGACGTAGGAGAAGGTACCGCCGTAGGTGCTGGCGACGATTTTGGTCGCAACCCCAGCATTGCCGCTGTCGGTTAGCGTCAGCGAGCCCGTGCCTTTAATATTCACCGTCGCGGCAATCGTATTAATCGCGCCCAACTGGGTGGCATTCGCGCCAGTCGTGGTGAGATCCAGCACTTCCAGACCCGTGGCATTGCCGTAGGTGATGCTGGAGCCGGTCGTCACATTGTTGAGGTTCAGCGACAGCACGTTGGAGGTCGCGCTATCGTTAACCAGAGTGAAGACCTGCGCGCCGTTCACGCCGTTCAGCGTATAGGTGGGGGCCGCAATCAGCAGCGCGGTGGGATCGAGCGATCCGCCTTGCATCGACGTGCCGGTAAAGCTGGTGCCCGAAATCGTGACCGACTTCGCCCCGGAAATCGCGGCGAACGACATGGTTCCAGCGAAGCTTTGCAGCGTGATGGTTTCGATATTCTGCACAATCGGCGCGCCAATGTTCGACGTTACGAAGGCCGACAGGCTATCGTTATCGCTGGTCGATCCATCGGAAATGATCACCGCCGACGACAGGAAACTCCCCCCGCCAATGGTATCGTTATTCGCCGACAGATAGGTCTTGGTGCCCGACTTATCGGTGCCAAGATTCGAATTCGTATTGTTCAAGTTCGCCGTGCTGGCGGTGAGGTTGAACGCGCTGCCTGCCGTGCTGGACACGCGGCCTTCATCAACGCCGTACATTACATAATGCTGAATGGCGTTCTTGAAGAAGCCCGCATTAATCGCCGACGCGACATCCGGGTTGGCGGCAAGATAGGCTTGGGCATTGAAGGTTGCGAGGCTGGCGTTCGGCACGCGCGCTTCGTAAACACCGATCAACGCGTAATGTTCATAAACGCTGCTGAAAACGCCCTTATTCACGGCATTCAGCACATCGATATTGTTTTCTGCGTAATATTTGGAATCGAAAATCGCATTCGGATTCCGCAACTCGCGCGCACCAAAGCGCTGAAAGTGATCGAGACCACTGACAACCAGCCGCTGCGAGATCGCCTGCAAGACATCGGGATTTTGCTGGATATAGTAGGTTTCGTTAAAAGTTATAGACATGTCAGCCTCCTACGTGATGACGCTTCTGTATCACAAGAAGTATGACACGGCTAGCACCCCGATAAAAAAATTCGTATGACCAAAAAAACCCCACCGAAGCGGGTTTTTTTGGAGCCGAAGCATCTTGTGATGATCGCGCCGCCCTATGCCGCCCTCACTTCGCCCAGAAAGGCGCTCACCGCCTGCTTAAGCTCCGCTGCGGTACGATTGAGGCTATCTTTTGGGAACCTTAGCGACCAACCCGACATACGGTCGCATATCATAAACCAACCAAATAAAGTGAGATTACAGACAAAACCCAAATAATTTCTATCTGCCGGAATAAAAGCCGAGGTCACTTCTCGAAAAAAAGCCGATTTTCCATCAGAAAATGGCAAATCGGCATTCCAACGGACCGTCAAGCCGCGCGAATTGAGGACAGAAACGAGGATACTGCTTCGTCGAGATGGGACGCGGTGCGGTTCAGCCCTGCCGCAGCCGAATTGACCGCTTGGGCCGCAGCGCCGGTATCATTGGCCGCGCCCTGCATGCGCTGGACATTATCCGTCACAATATCGGTTCCTGCCGCCGCTTCTTGCACATTGCGGGCAATTTCCCCCGTGGCCGCGCCTTGCTGGCCCACGGCGGCGGCGACAGTCGTGCTGAGTTCGCTCATCCGCCGAATAATATCGGCGATTTGCAGGACCCGGTCGACCGCAAGGCCCGTACCGTTTTGGATGGCGGTAATCTGCGCCTGAATTTCCTCGGTTGCCCGGGCGGTTTGACTGGCGAGACTTTTGACTTCCGACGCCACAACCGAAAAGCCCTTCCCAGCCTCGCCCGCCCGCGCCGCTTCGATTGTGGCATTCAACGCCAGCAGGTTCGTTTGCCCGGCGATATCGGTAATCAGGCGAACAACATCGCCGATTTGCCCGGTCGTCTGCCGCAAGGTCTCAATTGCGCTGGTGGTCGCATCCGCCGCCTGGACCCCTTCGGCCGCAATCGTCACGGAAAGGCTTGTTTGGCGTGTTATTTCACTGATGGAACTGCTCAATTCTTCTGTGGCCGACGCGACGGTTTGCACGTTTGCAGCCGTTTGATCCGCAGCCGCGAATGCTGCTTGCGCTTGATGGATGGTGCTTTCGACGGTGGCGCGCAATGCCGTCGCCCCACGCCCTAAACCCGATGCAGCCGCCACGGTTTCCTGCATCAAGGCGCCCACGCTCCGCTCGAACTGTTCGGCGAGACTGAGCATCGCCGCACGTTTTTCCTGCCCGGCGCGAATCTCGGCTTCCCGTTGGTCGGCCTGAAGCTGGCGGTTCTGCTCGGCTTGCCCCTTAAATTGCTCCAATGCGCTCGCAAGAGCCCCCAATTCGTCCCGCCGGCCGACACCGGGTACGCTGCCCGCAAGATCGCCCGCCGCAACCCGTGTCATCGCCCCGGTGATCAGGTTCAGCGGGGTAATGATTCCCCGCCGCGCCACGAAGGCCGACCCGATAAGCCCGAGAAGGATTCCCGAAACACCAAAGATTAGCGCGTACCGATCTGCGTCATCGGCATAAGTCAAGAAATCCTTGGCCTGATCTTCAACAATCTTGTTATTACGATTTTCGATCTCACGTAAATCTTGCCGAATAGCCGCGACCACAGAGATCTGCGCAAAGGCTTCCGATTCGGCCTTCGATAAACCGCTCGAACTGCCGTCATGGGTCATTGCCAGGATTGCAAGATAGGCTTTTTCATAGGCTTGGAGTCGGGTGACGATGGCCGCGATATTCGTGCGATCCGCCGGATCAACAGCCCCCGCTTGTAACTGGTCTAGCCGGACTCGAAGGCGCTTGAGTTCGTCGGCAGCCGTCGCCTCCATGGCTTTACGGTCTGTGGAGATCAGGTCGAGCGGCAGGAACTCGACGGCGCGCGCGAAAGAGAGAAGATTAGCCGTTGCCCGCCCGGCTGCGTTCAACTGTTGAACGGCGGCAAGTTCGGCTTCGAACCGCATCCGACCTTCTTTGAGCGCCGCGCGGGAGAGGGCCACCATGCCTGCCGTCAGCAAGCAGAGGCAAATCACGAGGCCAAAAATTTTATGCCCAATCTTCATCGAACGTCCCTTTCCCATTTAGCACCCAAGGCACAGTGCGATTGACTGTAAAATCAAATATTTAATTTTTCATAAAAAATCAAAAGTATCATTAGAAATTATGTTAAGCTTTTTTTACAAGTAATGACAAAAAAATTATTGCATTGAGGAAATTTAGGAAACCCCCTCCTTTGCAGGAGTGATTAATATCGATTCGACTAAACGAATATTATTAATTGAATACATTTGAATGCGTATTTTTTGCCAACCCCCACCTCCAAACCATTCCAAAAATGTTAATCTAAACAAACGCTTGTCTAGACATGCGTCAAAATGGATCATCTAGATGACAAGAATATACCCAAAGGAACCACACCAGACCGCAGAAATGTTACAGAAAAAACCCAGCATCGGTGGCGATGCCGGGCGAGGATAGTCAGACATAAATTTCGGGGAAGCGGGACTTTAGGCCGCGCGGATCGAGGATAAAAAGAGGGCGACCGCCTCATCAAGGTGGGTGGCGGTCCGGTTCAGCCCCGCCGCCGCCGAACTCACCGCTTGGGCGGCCGAGCCGGTATCATTAGCGGCACCGTGCATTCGGTTGACGTTATCGGTGACGATATCCGTTCCGGCTGCAGCCTCCTGCACGTTCCGAGCAATCTCCCCGGTTGCTGCGCCTTGCTGGCCGACGGCGGCCGCAACAGTCGTGCTAAGATCGTTCATCCGCCGAATCACATCGGAAATATGCGTGACCATCTCCACCGCCGAACCTGTTTCAGACTGGATTGCGGCGATTTGGGTTTGGATTTCGCTGGTCGCCCGGGCGGTTTGACTGGCCAGCGTTTTCACCTCACTCGCAACCACCGCAAAGCCCCGACCCGCATCGCCTGCGCGCGCGGCTTCAATGGTGGCATTGAGGGCCAAAAGATTGGTCTGTTCGGCAATTTCTTGAATCAACCGTACAACATGGCCGATTCGGCCGGTGGATTCCGCCAAGGTGCCGATTGTCTCGCTGGTGGCAGTTGCCGCCTGCACGCCCTCTTCCGCCAAAAGAACCGATTGGCTGGCTTGGCGGGTGATTTCGGAAATCGAACTGCTCAATTCCTCGGTGGCCGAGGCGACCGTCTGGACATTGCCGGTCGTTTGATCAGCAGCGGTTGCGGCTTGCGAGGCTTGCCGCGCCGCCGTTTCAGCCGTTTGCGACAGGGCCTGTGCCCGCGCGCCTAAGCCTTCAGAGGCTTCGAGGGTTTCGCGTACTAGGGCGCCGATACTTTGTTCGAACTGTTCGGCGAGGGCGAGCATGGCGAGGCGCTTTTCCTCGCTCGCCCGCTCTTCCGCCGCGCGGCGCTCGGCCTCCAGGCGCAAATTGGTCTCGGCTTGTGCTTTGAACCGATCCAGCGCGTCAGCGAGCCGTCCCAACTCGTCCCGCCGTTTCAGCCCCGGAATTTCAAGGGTCAGATCGCCCCCGGCCACGCGCCCCATGGCATCGGTAATCCGGGCGAGCGGGCCGGTAATGCCGCGCCGGGCGACAAGCAGCGAGCCCAACAGCCCCAGCGCAATCCCGGCGAGGCCAAACCCCTTCAGCACCGTATCGGAGTCGCTCGCCGCTATGCGGAACTCCGTCTTCGCGGCATTCACGATCTTGCTATTGCGATCTTCAATCTCGGTCAGCTTGCGCCGCAGCGCCGCTACCACCCGCCGCTGCGCCATAACCGCCTCAAGCGCCTGCGCCCGACCGTCGGCTGCCCCGTCTTTAGTCAGAGTGATGATCGATAAATAGGCTTTTTCGTACCCATCAAGGCGCTCACGGAACTCGGCAACAGAGGTTTTATCGTCGGGATCGGCAGCGTTGCGCTCCAACTGATCCAGCCGCTCGCGCAGCCGCCCAAGCTCGTCCGTGGCGGCGGCTTCAAACGCTGCTCGGTCGCCGCTCGGCAGATCGAGCGGCATATACTCTACCGTTCGGGCGAAGGAGAGTAAGTGGGCGGTGGCCCGGCCCGCCGAATAGACCTGCTGGGTCGCCTGCGCCACCACTTCAAAGCGCTGGGTGGCATCGCTCAACGTGGCCACCGCCAGCGCCACCATGCCGCCGATCAGTAGGCACAAAAAAATGACGACGCCCACAACCTTGTGACCAATTTTCATCGCTCCGCTCCTCTTGCCTGATCTGGTGCGAGGAATAGGGCGGTTCCGGGCCATGCCGGACGCCTAACCTGACCAGACGGTCAAGCAATACTTACGCCATACCCGCTTCCGATATCCATTCAAACTTTCGAGTCGCGTCTTAGCAAGTTTGCCTTGATTAATTTTTAGCTAAACGCGCCGCCAAACGAGAAAGGGGGAGGCTTGCGCCTCCCCCTATTCAAAAACCGAACTCTTGGCCGGGCTAGAGCGAGCGGGCCTCTTCGACGATTTCGAAGCACTCAATCATGTCGCCAATCTTAAGGTCGTTATAGTTATCGAACGCCATACCGCATTCGAAGCCTTGCTTCACTTCCTTCACTTCGTCCTTAAAGCGACGGAGCGTTTTCAGCGTGCCTTCGTGGATAACCACATTGTCGCGTAGCAGGCGAACCTTGTTGCCGCGCTTCACCAAACCTTCGGTGATCATACAACCCGCAACGCTGCCCGACTTGGTAAGTTGGAAGACTTCGCGGATTTCGGCGTAGCCGAGGAAGTTTTCGCGCATTTCCGGTGCGAGCATGCCCGAGAGCGCCGCTTTTACGTCATCGACCACATTGTAGATGATCGAATAGTAGCGGATCTCGACATTGTCGCGGCGGGCCAATTCGCGGGCTTGGGCATTAGCGCGCACGTTAAAGGCGATAATCATCGCCCCCGAGGCGCGGGCCAAGGTCACATCGCTTTCCGAGATTGCCCCCACGCCCGACGACAGAATGCGCGTCGTCACTTCCGGCGTGGACAGGCGACCGATCGAAGCGATGATGGCTTCCAACGAACCCTGCACGTCCGACTTAATGACAATCGGCAGTTCTTTCGCTTCGCCAGCGGCGATTTGCGAGAGCATCTGTTCGACCGTACCGCGCGCGCCGCGCTTGGCATCGGCATCGCGGCGGCGTTGTTGACGATATTGCACAACGTCACGGGCGCGGGCGTCCGAATCGACCACGACCATTTCATCGCCCGCCATCGGCGTGCCCTGCAAACCGAGCACTTCTACCGGAACCGACGGCCCGGCTTCCTTAACCTGCTCGCCCTTGTCGTTCACGAGGGCGCGCACGCGGCCCCATTCCGACCCGGCGACGAAAATATCGCCGACCCGCAAGGTCCCCCGCTGAATAAGGCAGGTCGCCACCGGACCGCGACCGCGATCAAGCTTGGCTTCCACGATAATGCCTTCCGCCGGACGGTTCGGATTGGCCTTCAGTTCCAGAATTTCGGCCTGGAGCAGAATGGCTTCTTCGAGCTTATCGAGATTGGTGCGGGCTTTCGCCGACACTTCAATCGCAATCACATCGCCGCCCAGGGCTTCCACGACGAGTTCATGCTGCAACAACTCGTTATGCACCTTGGCCACATTGGCCGAGGGCTTATCGATCTTGTTAATCGCCACCACGATGGGCACGCCCGCCGCTTTGGCATGGCGAATAGCCTCAACGGTTTGCGGCATGATGCCATCGTCGGCCGCCACCACCAGAACGACGATATCGGTGACGTTAGCACCGCGTGCGCGCATTTCGGTGAAGGCTTCGTGACCCGGCGTATCGATGAAGGTGATATTGGCACCACTTTCGAGCTTCACCTGATACGCGCCGATATGCTGGGTAATCCCCCCAGCTTCGCGGCTGGCCACATCGGTAAAGCGCAAAGCATCGAGCAGCGAGGTTTTGCCGTGATCGACGTGACCCATGACAGTGACGACCGGGCCGCGATCCAACAATTCTTCGTCGCGATCGGCCTCCCCGCGCAGACCAATTTCAACGTCGCTATCGGAGGCACGCTTCGGCGTATGGCCGAATTCCTGCACGATCAGTTCCGCCGTATCGCTGTCGATGGTTTGGTTGATTGTCGCCATCACGCCCATGCGCATCAGGGCCTTGATCACCTCGCCGCCGCGTTCGGCCATACGAGATGCAAGTTCCTGAACCGTAATCGCATCGGGAATAATCACTTCGCGCAGCACCTTATCTTGTTGGCGCTGCAGCATCCGCAGACGTTCTTTTTCACGGGCACGACGCATCGAGGCCATGGAGCGCATGCGGCTCTGGTCGCCCGAATCGAGCGCTTGATTGACGGTAATCTTACCGCCACGGCGGCGATCATCGGTCGTGGTCCGGCGCGGGGGTGGAGCCGGAGGACGCTTCGCGCCACCGGGGGCACCGCCGCCGCCGCCACCACCGCCGCCACCGCGACGGGCGCGGCCTGCGGCATCATCTTCTTCCTCAACGCGGCCCGTGGGCAGCACCGTGGGAATCGCAACGCGGTTGGAGGCGTTTTCGCGCACCACACCGCCGGGAGCCGGATTGGCGGCGGCGCGTTTGGCCGCCTCTTCCTGCTCCACTTTGCGGCGGGCGTCCTGTTCGGCCTTAACCACGGCTTCTTCGGCTTCGCGCTTCTTGCGAATTTCGTCTTCCGCCGCACGGATAACGGCTTCCTCGGCTTCGCGAATCTTGCGCGCCGCGTCTTCGATGGCTTTACGCGCGGCGTCTTCTGCCGCCCGTTTAGCGTCTTCCTCGGCGCGCTTTTGCGCTTCTTGGAGAACGCGCAAACGATGGGCGCGTTCTTCTTCGGTCAGCGTGCGCAGCGCTTGCGGGCGGCGATTACCGCCGGACGCAGCTTGATTACCACCACCACCACCACCGGGCCGCTGTTGCGGCGGCGGGGCGACGCGCGGCGGCTGGGTGACGACACGGCCACCACGACCGCCCATGCGATCCGGCGCGCTATCGGCCGACGGGGTTGCAACGCGCGGGGCTTGCGCCACGGGCG
The DNA here is from genome assembly GCF_044372965.1 of Elstera sp. Taxonomy (NCBI): domain Bacteria; kingdom Pseudomonadati; phylum Pseudomonadota; class Alphaproteobacteria; order Rhodospirillales; family Rhodospirillaceae; genus Elstera; species Elstera sp. The sequence goes on from NZ_JBILQX010000002.1 coordinate 11,394, forward strand.
CTGCCGGAGCCGGAGCAACGGCGGCACCTGCGACCGGGGCGCGCGAGGCGGTTCCCAGCGGCACGGTTCCGGTCGCTGGACCAGCCTTTACCGGAACGACCGGAATTTCGACAGCGGGGGCGGCTGCCACCGGCGCCGGAGCGGGCGCAACGGGGGCCGGGGCCACTTCGACCGGAGCAATCTCAACGGGTGCTTCGGCGATGGGCGCGGGGGCGACGGCCGCGGGCGCTTCCACCACGGGGGCCGGAGCCTCGCTGACCACGGGCGCAGCAACCGGCTTCAACGGCGGCGGCGCGGGCGGCGTTGCCGACAGGGCTGCCGCGACCGGGCTGGCGACGGGTTGCGCTGGGGCAGCAACTACCGGGGCCGGGGCCGCAGGCGCGTCCGCCGGAGCATCGGTGCTCACGCGCTTCTTTTTTACCTCAACTTGAACCGTCTTCGACCGACCGTGCGAAAAACTTTGGCGCACCTGTTGGGTCTCGACCGGCTTCTTGAGCTCGAGCTTACCCCTGCTCAACGTGAGGGGTTTCTTACCGCTTTGCTCGTTCTCGTTCGTCATGCTCTTGCGACTTCCTGCTCAAACCCATCCGCGCGCAACTGAGAAAGCCGCGCAAATTCCTCATCCAGACGCTGGGCCAGCCCCCCGGGGGAGATGGCCACATGCACCAGATGATCTCTTCCGAACGGGGCCGCTAACTGCGTCGCGTTAAGAAGAGACCATTCCCGTCCCGGATTCTCGGGCCGGGATGCCTGCCCTGGCTGCGCGCGTAAGGCGGCAAACAGGGACGAGAGTTTCGACCGCCCACCGGCAGCCCCATCACACGCCTGGATTAGCAAAGCGGCACGATTGGCCCGAACCCAGGCTTCCGCCTGGTCGTACCCAATCACCGCTTGCCCCGCTCGGCGCGCAAGACCCAATAAACTACCGCACCGGGCGGCAATCAAGTGGGCCAAGCGGTCGGCCCAATCGTCCGGCACCTGTACCGGACGCTTAGCCGCCTTAGCAAAAGCGCGCTTCTTCAGCGCCTGTCCTATCGCTTCCCGGCTGGGGGTTATATAGAGCCCCCGGCCCGGAAGTTTAGTCTCAAGATCGGGCACCAGCACCCCATCCGGCGACACCACACACCGCACCAACTCGGCTTTAGGCCGCAGGGCGAAGGTGGCGACGCAGCGCCGCGTGGGGCCGGTGTCCGGGAAATTCTCCTCGGCATAGGCTGCATCCGCAGCGTCCGCGTTCAAGATTTCCGCCGATGTCGGCTCCAGCGGCTGCACCCGGCTTAGGCTCCCGCCTCTTCGTCGGTGAACCAATGGGCGCGCGCGGCCATGATGATGTCATTGGCTTGCGCTTCGTCGAGGCCCGAGTCGGTCCCGGCGATTTCCAACAGTTCGTCCGACGCGAGATCACCCACGTCATCCAGGGTTTTGAGACCCTTTTCACCCAATTTCACCAGCAGACCCGGCGTGATGCCCGGCAGGGCCGCCACATCATCGGCCACGCCCATCGTTTTGCGCTGCTCTTCGAACGCAACGTCGCGCTGTTCGATATAGGCGGCGGCACGGGCTTGCAGTTCGGTGGCGATATCGTCGTCGAAGCCTTCGATGGACGCGAGTTCCTCGGTGGCAACGCCGGTGATTTCTTCGAGCGTGCTAAAGCCTTCCGAGACCAAGAGATGGGCGATGAGTTCGTCCACGTCCAGGGCTTCGATGAAAAGCTGCGAGCGGGCGCGAATATCTTCCTGACGGCGCTCCGAATCCTGCTTTTCGGTCATAATATCGATGTCCCAGCCCGTAAGCTGCGACGCCAAACGCACATTCTGCCCGCGCCGACCGATGGCCAGCGACAGTTGATCGTCGGGGACGATCACATCGATACGATGGGCTTCCTCGTCCAGCACGACCTTAGCAACTTCTGCCGGGGCAAGCGCGTTGACGACGAAGGTCGCAGGATCGGGCGACCAGGGAATAATGTCGATCTTTTCGCCCTGAAGCTCGCCGACAACCGCCTGAACGCGGCTCCCGCGCATCCCGACGCACGCCCCGACCGGGTCGATGCTGCTATCGTTGGAATGCACACCAATCTTAGCGCGGCTCCCCGGATCGCGCGCAACGGCGCGGATTTCGATGATGCCATCGTAGACTTCCGGCACTTCTTGGCTGAAAAGTTTCGCCATGAACTGCGGATGGGTGCGCGAGAGGAAAATCTGCGGGCCGCGCTGTTCGCGGCGGACGTCATAGATATAGGCGCGCACACGGTCGCCGGGGCGGAAGGTTTCGCGCGGCAGCAACTCGTCGCGGCGCAGGATCGATTCGGCACGGCCCAGGTCAATCGTGACATTGCCGAACTCGACGCGTTTGACGACACCATTGATGATTTCGCCGACGCGGTCCTTAAATTCCTTGAACTGACGGTCGCGTTCGGCATCGCGGACGCGCTGCACGATCACCTGTTTGGCAGTCTGCGCGGCGATACGGCCGAATTCGATCGGCGGCAACGGTTCAGTCAGGAAGTCGCCGATTTCGGCGTCCGGGTTCCGATCCTGCGCTTCGATCAGGCTGATTTGCGTGGCTTCATTATCGACGGTTTCAACGACTTCACGGAACCGACGCAGACGAATCTCGCCGTTCGCGCGGTCAATTTCAGCGCGAATATCGTGCTCGACCCCGTACTTCGACCGTCCGGCCTTCTGAATGGCCTGCTCCATCGCCACCAGAACTTCTTCGCGGTCGATGCCCTTTTCCCGGGCGACGGTATCGGCGACTTGCAGCAGTTCAACTCTGGTTAACACGGTCTTGGTTCCATTCGTCCGTCAATGTCGCGTCGCATCCTCTCGTGCCGGGGGTCGGGCCGAACCGGCAACGACGCTAGGTTAATTCTTCAGCGCGTCGGCGCTCGCCTTCATCAAATCGTCCGTTAGGATCAGTTTGGCGCGGGCGATGGCGTTGAAGGGAATTTGAAAATCGGTCTCGCCGTCGCGAATGCGCACGATGCCGTTTTCAGCAATTCCCAGCAGCCGCCCGCGAAAGCGCTTACGCCCTTCGATCAGTCGATCCGCATCAATCCGCACCTCGAACCCGGCAAAGCGAGTGAAATCGGCCTTGCGGGTTAAAGGCCGGTCAATACCCGGCGAGCTTACTTCCAGGTGATAGGCTTCCGAAATCGGATCTTCCACATCAAGAATGGCCGAGGCCGCCCGGCTGATTTCGGCGCAATCATCCACTGACATGGGAACGCCATCTTGGCGTTCGGCCATAATCTGCAGCAAGGGGCGTTGACCACCCGCATATTGCACCCGAACCAGCGCATAGCCCATAGCGTCGATCGCAGGCTCGATCAGCGCCTCGACCTTGCTGGCCACGCCCGCTTGCACCGGGCCGATTTCATCTTCGTCGTTCATACTCAACCGTTTGTCTTGCCCCCTCCAGCCCCAAAACAAAAAAGTGGGCCAAGAGGCCCACCCTTTTTGCGTCGGTCCGGCTTTGCAACCGATCCGCTATGGGAGTGGCGGGATATTACGCTTTTGCGCTCCCGCCGCAAGGGCTAAATCGTCTCCCGCCGCCGAAACCTTAGGAAACTGGGGTTAATCCCCTTGGCGCGCGCCTTTTCTTCATAGCGTGTTGCGGGCCAGTCACGGGGCCGCTCGCGCCAATCGCTTGGCCCTTCCGCGAGCCATGCAAAAGCCGGATGGGGGGTCGTCTCTGCGAGCATCCAGGCGACGTAATCTTGATCGTCGCTCGCCATGCGCAACTCCGCGCCAGGGCGCAGCAAGCGGGCGAGACTATCGAGATTTTCCTTCTGAACGAACCGGCGGCTATTGTGCCGCTTCTTCGGCCAGGGGTCGGGGAACAGAATGAAGGCGCGGCCCAGGCAGGCATCGGGCAGCGCATCCATCAGCGGGCGCGCGTCGTCGGGCCAGACGCGGACATTCGTTACCTGCTCCCGGTGAATATGCCCGAGGCCGGAGACGACGCCGTTTAAGAACGGCTCGGCCCCGATCAGCCCAACATCCGGGTTTTGGTCCGCCTGCCACACCAGATGCTCACCGCCGCCAAAGCCGATTTCCAGCCAGAAATCGCGCTTTGGCGCATCGAACAAGCTTGCGGGATCAAGGCGCGCGCCCGGCTCTAACACCGGCACGCGCACTTTTGGCATCACCTCGGCCAGAAGCTCTTTCTGGCTATCGCGCAGCTTTCGCCCGAAGCGCCGCCCGTAGACGCGGCGTTTGACCTCGCCCGTCACCTTACGCGCCGAACGTCGACTTCAGCGCCGAAACCAGATCGGTCTTTTCCCACGAGAAGCCGCCATCGGCCTCCGGTTCGCGCCCGAAATGACCATAGGCCGCTGTGCGGGCATAAATCGGGCGGTTGAGACCCAGATGCTCGCGAATGCCGCGCGGGCTGAGGTTCATCAACTCCTGCAACACTTTGACAAGGCGGGCCTCATCAACGTTACCCGTGCCGTCGGTATTCACATAAACCGAGAGCGGATGCGACACGCCAATGGCGTAGGAAAGCTGAATGGTGCACCGGTCAGCCAAACCCGCCGCCACAACATTCTTCGCCAGGTAGCGCGCGGCATAGGCCGCCGAACGGTCGACCTTAGTCGGATCTTTGCCCGAGAAAGCACCGCCGCCATGGGGAGCCGCACCGCCGTAAGTATCGACGATGATCTTGCGACCCGTGAGGCCGCAATCGCCATCCGGCCCGCCGATCACGAAACGCCCCGTGGGGTTTACGTAGAAATGCGGCTCGTCGCACATCCAGCCCGCCGGAAGCACCTTCTCGACGTAAGGACGGACGATTTCCCGCACTTCCGCTTGGTTGACACCTTCGGAATGTTGCGTGGAGACAACCACCGAGGTCGCACCAACCGGCTTGCCGTCGACATAGCGCAGCGTGACCTGGCTTTTCGCGTCCGGACCAAGGTGGTGGGTAGCCCCGCTATGGCGGGCTTCCGCCAGACCCTTCAGAATGGCGTGCGAATAGAAGAGCGGGGCGGGCATCAGCGCCGGGGTTTCCGTGCAGGCAAAGCCGAACATGATGCCCTGGTCGCCCGCGCCTTCGTCCTTATTGCCCGAAGCATCGACGCCCACGGCAATATCTTCGGACTGGGCGTGGATCAGCACTTCCACCTTGGCGGTCTGCCAGTGGAAGCCCTTTTGCGCGTAACCGATCTTGTGGATGGCATCGCGGGCGGCATCTTCGATCGCCTTCGGCGAAATGCTATCCGGCCCGCGCACTTCGCCCGCAAGCGTTACGTGATTGGTCGTCGCCAAAGTTTCCACGGCGACGCGCGCATAGGGGTCGGCGGCGAGAAACAGATCGACAATCGTATCAGAAATGCGGTCGCAGACTTTATCCGGATGACCTTCGGAAACGGATTCACTGGTGAACAGATAATCAGACGGACGGGCCACCGGATTCCCCTTTAAACTGCCGTAAATTAAACCAGAACTGCGCGTTCGGTCGGTCTTTCTGTCTTGTCCTAGGCAGAGCGTCAAGCCCCGTTAGATCAGATCAGACAGTAAAAGAGCGCCGCCGTCTTATCGGAGGCGCTCTTGAGCTACCGTGCCGCAGAGCCCGATTACGAGGCTTCGCTGACCGTCCGCGACAGGGATTTGGTCAACTCCAGCACGCTTTTACGGACTTTTTCGTCCTTAATCCGGTCGAACGCGCGGGCCAATTCCAGAATTTCGCGCTTGGAAAGATCCTTGCTGTCAAAATCCGGCGTCGCTTCCGACATGCCCGGCACGCGGCCGCCGCTGGTTTCGGCGTTCATATCGTCGAAGAAAAACGAGACCGGCACGTCGAGCACGCGCGACAGTTCGAACAGGCGGCTCGCGCCGATACGGTTTGCCCCGCGCTCGTACTTTTGAACCTGCTGGAACGTCAGGCCGATCGCCTCGCCGAGCTTTTCCTGGCTCATGCCGAGAAGCGTGCGGCGCAGGCGAACGCGGCTGCCGACATGGATATCAATCGGGTTCGGTTTGCCATCAGGCGAACCACGGCTACCCCGGCGACGCTTCACAACAATGGTGGTCATGATCTCAATCCTTTTTTTACGGCGATAACAGCTTGCTTCACCAGTATCGCCTACACTTGTAGGCGTCAACCCTACGCTGTACTGGTTAATGAATTACTATAAATTGGGGCGCAGGCGTTGAAGTGCGAGGGCTAGTATCAGAAAAGTCACGGTAAGCAGGGTAACGAGATCACCGAACCGGGCAAAAGGGGGCGGGTCGAGCGGCAACGGTAGTGGAACGGTTAAAGCCATTTCTTGGTTTAAACTCAGACTGTTCCAGACACGACCGTTCCCATCGATCAACGCCGACACACCGGTATTAGCGACTCGCACAAGCGGCAAACCTTCTTCTACCGCGCGCAAAATTGTCGCAGCCAAATGCTGATATGGCCCCGTGCTGATCCCATACCACCCGTCGTTCGTGAGATTCAACAGCCACGCCGGGCGGTCGGCGCGATCAACCACCGCGCCTGGAAAGATCACCTCATAGCAAATCAAGGGGGCCACCGGCGGCAAACCAGGCAAGCGCAGCGTGCGGGGACCGGGGCCGGGACTGTAGCCGGAGGCCCCTTGCGATATGATTTGGAGGGGTAGCAGCCCCTTCAGCGGTACATATTCCCCGAAAGGAACGAGGTGAAATTTATCGAACGCGCCGCGCAAGCTGCCTTCGGCGTCGAAAGCAACCATGCCGTTCCAGGCCTGGATCACCTGATTGTCGCTATTGCGCAAATAGCGGTTAGTCCCGGTGATAATCACCCCATCCGGCGGCGCGAGTTTCGCCATGGCCATCCGCCAGGGTTCCACCTCCTCAATCGGATAGCCGGTTGCGGCCTCCCCCCAGATAATCGCGCTCGGTGTTTCGCCCGGCGCGGGCTGGCTCATCGCGAGGTATTTTTGGAAATTACTTTGGAGGTGAGCGCGGTCCCACTTCAGGCTTTGCGGAATCGCGGGCTGCACCAACCGCAGCGACACGCCCGGCTGAACGGCATCACGCCCCGGTGCGGCCTGCAAGCGCAGCGCCCCGCCGCCCCATAGCAGAGCGAGTCCCACCAGCGCCACGGCCCCGCCCCGCCGCCATCCGAAGATGAGGGCCGCGCCGATCAACACCGTTATCGCACCAACCCCATAGGGGCCGAGAAAGGCAACGGCTTGCAGGGGCGCAGGCGTCTCGGTCCAGATCGAGGCGATCAGATTCCACGGGAACCCGGTGAGAATATGCGCCCGCCCCCATTCCGCCAGCAGCCAGAAGGTGCCGAAACCGAGCCAGCGCAGGAATTTGGCTTCCGGCGGCGCAAGCCGCACCACCCCCCAGGCAATCGCCCCCGTATAGAAGGCCAGCACAATCGGCAGCCCCACGAGCGCGAAAGGCACCATCCAGATAAAGTCGGCAGGCGGCACGAGCAGCGCATTGGAAATCCAATAGAGCCCCGTTGTGAAATGCCCAAAGCCGAACCACCAGCCCAGCCAAAGGGCTTGCCGGGGCCGCTCGACCCGGCTCAAGAGCCACAGAAAGCCGCTAAAAGCTGGGAAAATCAGCGGCCACAGCGAAAACGGGGGCAAAGCCCCCGTCGCAACGACGCCGCAGAGGAAGGCAAGGCCCGCGCGCCGCCAATCAAACCGCAAGATCATAGACCCGTGTCGGGGATCAGCGCCGGAGGATTGCGCAGGCGCACGAGCGATACCCGGCGCGGATCGGCTTCCAGAACTTCGAACTCGAAGCCGGACGGATGCACCACCAGGGTCCCTACCGGCGGCATGCGCCCGGCGAGCGTGGCGACAAGCCCGCCCAGCGTATCGATATCTTCGCGCTCATCCTCGCTGAGGAACGGCCCGAAGCGCTCTTCAAGATCGACTAGCGGTGTGCGCGCGTCGAACCGGATCGAGCCATCGTCCTCGGCGGCCTGAACCGGCGCTTCTTCTTCGTCGTGCTCGTCTTCGATTTCACCGACGATTTCTTCGACGAGATCCTCAATGGTCAGCAGCCCATCGATGCCGCCATATTCATCGACGACCACCGCCATATGCGTGCGCGCCGTGCGCATCCGCACCAGCGCATCGAGCGCGGGCATGGAGGGCGGCACGAACAGCACCGGGCGCAGCAATTCTTCCACCTGCGGCAAAGGTTTCGCCTTATCGCGGCTGGCGGCGAACACGTCTTTCACGTGCAGCATGCCGATAACGTCATCGAGGCTGGTCCGATAGACCGGCACGCGCGAATGGGCCGCGTCGACCATGTAATCGACGATATCTTCGAAAGGTTTGGCGCAGTCGACCGCCACCATATCGGCACGCGGCACCATAATGTCGCCCACAGTGACATCGCGCAGCCCCAGGATATTGCGCAGCATCAGCCGCTCGTCCGGGGCCATCGCGTCGGTGGCAACCGCCTGTTCTTCGATCAGCTCTTCGAGCGTTTCCCGAACGGAAGGATCGCCGCGCAAGCCCAGTAGAAGGCGCAGGCGCGAGATAAGCCGCCCAGGCCGGAGCCCCCCGGACGGTTCGCTAGCGATAGGAGCCGGAGAGACGCTCGGTCGCTCCGACCCCGTACTAGAAGGGCTAGACGGGCTTTCGCTCATGGGAAGGGTCAACATCCTCAAGTCGGTAAGAATAGGGATCGGCGATGCCAAAATCGGCAAGCAACCGGGTTTCAAGCGCTTCCATCGCCTCGGCCTCGGCGTCGATCTCGTGATCGTGGCCGAGGAGATGCAACGTGCCGTGCAGGATGAGATGCAGCAGATGGGCGCGCGGCTCTTTGCCTTGCTCCGCCGCTTCATCCCGAATAGTTTCAAGCGCCAGCGCAATATCGCCGATATGGGCGGGCGGCACATCGTCCCCCGCCGCAAGTGCCGCAATATCCTCGTCTTCCAATTCCAGCCAATCGCCGGGGAAGGAGAGAACATTGGTCGGCTTATCCTGGTCGCGCCACTCGCGGTTCAGTTTGCGAACCGCCGCATTGTCGGTAAACAACAGGGCGAGCGTTAGGCGGCCATCGTTTGCGGCATTGCCCAAAAAGGCGGTAAAGGCCGGATCGGTCGCCAGCGCGTGCCGAACGGCTTTATCGGCAAGGGTTTCGATTTGCGCGTCGCTGAGGCCGCCGAGCAGGGCGGACCAATCGCCCGCCTCGATCACCGATTCAATCGAAATCATCGGCCCATCCCGCCATCGGAGGGGGAGAGCAGGCGGCGATCCTTTTCGTTATAGGCACGCACGATTTTCGTCACCATCGGGTGGCGGACGATATCGCTTTCGGTAAACCGGACGAACCCGATTCCCGGAACGCCTTCCAAGGTTTCCAGTGCGTCGCGCAGGCCCGAGCGCGTGCCCGGCGGCAAATCGATCTGCGAGAGATCGCCGGTAATGCACATGCGGCTGCCCTCGCCCATGCGGGTCAGGAACATCTTCATCTGCGTCGCGGTTGTATTCTGCGCTTCATCGAGAATGATGAAGGAGTTGGCCAGCGTGCGCCCGCGCATGAAGGCGAGCGGGGCCACTTCGATTTCGCCCGATTCCAAGCGTTTCACAACCTGATCGCCCGGCATCATATCGTGCAGCGCGTCGTAGAGCGGACGCAGGTACGGATCGACCTTTTCCTTCATATCGCCGGGCAGAAAGCCCAAACGCTCGCCCGCTTCCACCGCCGGGCGGGAAAGGACGAGACGCGACACGCGGCCTTCGAGCAGCAGCCCCACGGCCATGGCGACGGCAAGATAGGTTTTACCCGTCCCGGCTGGCCCGAGACCGAACACCACTTCATTATCTTGCAGCGATTGAAGATAAACCGCTTGGCCCGGCGAGCGCGGCTCGATAACACGGCGGCGGGTGCGAATGGCTTTTTCGGGCAAGGGTGCGCCGGACTCGCGGGCGTGCTCAGCCATACGAACCGCCGCATCCACCTCGCCCATATCGATCGGCTTGCCCTTGCGCGCGCGGGCATGCAGCGCGCCCAGGGCTTCGCGCGCGGTTTGCGCCGCCGCCGAGGGGCCGGTAATGGCGATTTGATTGCCCCGCGGAATAATCGCCACCCCCAGCAATTGTTCAATCCGCGCGAGATTCCGGTCGTGCTCGCCGTAGACAAGCTGCAACACGGAATTATCGTCAAACGAGACGTAAAGCGGATCGGTGGAGGGCTTATCGGCGTTTTTCAGCGGGGCATCACTCACGCAGTCATCCTCATCGCCTGAGAAGAAAGGTCGGGGACCGGCCCGGCGACAAGACGGCCCGACAGACTGAAACTATGATCTTGCTCGATTTCGACTAGGCGCACGCGCCCAACCAAATCGGCCTCGCCCTGCACATGCACCGGCTGAAGATAGGGCGAGCGCCCCACCATCTGCCCGGCATGCCGCCCGGCTTTTTCGAACAGCACCGGCACGGTTTGCCCGACAAGGCTGCGGTTGAAGCGGTTAAGCTGTTCCAGCAGCAGGGCGTTTAGCTCGGCGAGGCGCGCGTCTTTCACATCCTCAGGCACTTGCCCCGCCATCGTGGCGGCGGGGGTGCCGGGGCGACCCGAATATTTGAAGGAGAAGGCCGCCGGGAAGGTCACATCGCGCACCAACTGCATCGTCGCCTCAAAATCTGCATCGCTCTCGCCGGGGAAACCGACGATCAGATCGGTCGAGAGGCAAATATCCGGGCGGGCCTTGCGCAGCTTATCGATAATCCGGCGGTAATGGTCGGCAGTATGTTGACGGTTCATCGCCGCCAAAATCGTATCCGAGCCCGATTGTACCGGCAGATGCAGGAAAGGCATGAGTTGCGGCAGATCGCCGTGCGCGGCAATCAGCGCGTCATCCATATCGCGCGGGTGCGAGGTGGTGTAGCGGAGGCGCTCCAGCCCCGGAATCTCGGCCAAACGGTAAGCAAGCTGCGCCAGGGTCCAGGCGTCGCCGTCCGGCCCGTCGCCGTGATAGGCGTTCACATTCTGACCGAGCAGCGTGAGTTCCCGCACACCCAAGGCCACCAATTGTTCGGCTTCGGTGAGAATTTGCTGAACGGGCCGCGAATATTCCGCCCCGCGCGTATAGGGCACCACGCAGAAGGTGCAAAACTTATCACAGCCCTCTTGGATCGACAGGAACGCCGTAACGCCCTGGGTATCGCTGGGGGCGGGTAGAAAATCGAATTTGGCTTCAACGGGAAAATCGGTATCGAGAATCCCCATCCCGGCGATGCGGGCGGCGGGCTTGTTCGCGCCAATGTCGGCGCGCAGCCGGTTCTGCGCCGCGCCGCGTTCGGCCCGCGCCACCATTTCCGGCAGGCGATGATAGGTTTGCGGACCCAACACGATATCCACATAGGGCGCGCGCGCCAGAATCTCTTCGCCTTCCGCCTGGGCCACGCAGCCCGCAACAGCGATGATATAATCGCCATCCTTCTGCTGCTTGATCTGCTTCAGGCGGCCAAGCTCGGAGAAGGTTTTCGCGGAGGCGTGCTCGCGGATGTGGCAGGTATTGACGATGACCATATCCGCCGCTTCCGGCGTATCGACGGCGGCATAGCCGAGCGGCCCCAGCACGTCGGCCATGCGGGCGGAATCGTACACGTTCATCTGGCACCCATAGGTGCGGATAAAAAGTTTCTTGGTCATCGGCTCCCTAACCAGCCTAGCACGCAAACATGATACGCGAGTGACAGACTCTTCCCAACATTTTTGCATCCCGTCAAAACGGCAAAGACCCCCGACCCACGGGGGATCGAGGAGTGTTGGTCGAACGACAGGGGCAAAATCGCTAAATGATTCCTTCCAGAATCCCTTTGCGTTTGCGCTTCATCGTGGGGGTGTCGCCCTCGGTGACGGGTTTGCCGAGCGCGGCATTTTCTTTGAGGCGTTTGGCTTCTTCCGACGGATCGACCGTAACGCCCGGCTCCTCCGGCTTGCGCCAGAAGATCAGTTTATCAACAAAACTGCTCTCTTCGCGGGCAAGCTTGGTGCTCTCCTGCTCCACCGTCGCGCGGATATCGGGCTGCGCCTGGGGGGCCCCAGCCTTATCAAGCAAGAACGCTTCGCCCGCCGTGCGCCCGGCCAGAAGCTGGGGTTGAGCCGTCGTCGGGCCGAACACGGCAACCTTCGCCTGATCGCGGGCCGCAAGCTCGTTCGGACGGGCCGCGCCGGCAACGGGCGGACGCAAGCCGAAATCGGGCGGCAGTTCGAGCGGCGCGCGCCCAACGACGCTAAACTCATCGGGCGGAGCCTTCGACAAGCCAAGCGACCGGCGCGTGTCGGAACCGCAAGCGGCGAGGCTCAACACAATCAGGGCCAAGGGGAGAATACGGCGAACCACGGCCTACGACCTTTACAAAGGGAAATTCTGAGAGGGCACCATAATGCCATGCCACACGCCGGGCAAGGTGGCGTTGTGGTTACACCCCTGTTGCATCCCCGCGACGGGTTTTTCAATCTCAAGCACTGCCACCTTTTTGCAACGCAAAGCACAAATGTTCATATGACAGGGCATGTGTGCGTGCGAAAGCTCTTGAGCCCTCCTACCGGATGCGACTATATCCGCCCGCCATGACATCAATGATATCTCCGACGCAGCTGCCCTCGGTCGCTTCGATCGAACAGCTTTCCGATGCCCTCGCCCGCTTGGGCGCAGTCTCGCGCGGCAATGAAAACCGCCGCGCCAACGCCGCTGGCCTGACCGCGCTGCAAGCGTCGATCCTGGCTCATCTCGCCGGGTGCGAGAGCGCACCGACCATCAGCCGCCTTGCGGCCGAATTGGTCGTAACCCCCGCCACCGTGAGCGATGCCGTCGCCACGCTGGTGCGCAAAGGCTTTGTTGCCAAGCGGGCCGCCGATCAAGATCGGCGCGCGCTGGTCGTCTCGCTCACCGAAGCCGGTGAAAAGCTGGCGAACCGCGTGCGCTCCTGGCCGGACCCCTTGGCCAAGGCGATGGCAAAGCTCCCTGCGAGCGATGTGTCCGCGTTGGAACGCGCGGTTACGGCCCTGCTCGGCAAACTGTCGGAAGCGGGCGAACTTCCCGCCGCCCCGGCGCGCCCCGTCGAAGCCCCGCGCCCGGCAGCCCCGGCCCAGCGGAACGCTGCCTAAGCCTTCTTCAATCGAAAAAATCTGAACGAGTTTCCTCAAAGGCGGCAGCGATGCCGCCTTTTTGTTGGCGTTAGAGCCCCGTGCCGATAGGATGCGCCCGCCTTACCCCTTTGCCGCATCGAGGATTCTATGGAAATCGGCCAGCGCCCCTGGGGCCAGTACGAAGTTCTCTTGGATGAACCAACTTATAAGGTAAAGCGCATCATTGTGCTGCCGGGTCAGCGCTTGTCCTTGCAGATGCACCACCGCCGCGCCGAACATTGGACCATCGTCGTCGGCGAAGCCGATGTGACGGTGAACGAGGATACCTTCCGCCTCACCCCCGGCGAGCATGTGTATATTCCGCTCGAAGCCAAGCATCGGGTGGCCAATCCGGGTAGCGAGCCCTTAGTGTTCATCGAAGTGCAAAGCGGCACTTACACTGGCGAAGATGATATCGTCCGCTTCAGCGACGATTACGGTCGCAGCGGCACCTAAGGACTGAATTGCGTTATGGATACGTCTATTTCTATTGTTGAAAGCCCCAGCATGAGCGCCTATCCGAACCGTGCCGACAGCAATAAGGTCGGTGCCTATATTCTCACGCTGCAATGCAAGGATGCGATTGGCATCGTCGCCGCTGTGAGCAATTTTTTGGCGCTGGCCGGGTTCAACATCCGCCGCTCCTACCAGTTCGAGGATGAGGCGACAGGCCAATTCTTCATGCGCACCACGGTCGATCCCGTCGGCAAGGGCCTGACGAAGGCCGAGCTTGAAGCGGGGTTCCGTCCCACCGCCGAACGGTTTCAAATGACCTGGCATCTGCACGATCCGGCCCGCAAATGCCGCGTGTTGCCGTTAGTCTCGCGCTTCGGCCATTGCCTGAACGATCTTCTGTACCGCTGGCGCTCAGACCTTCTGCCCATCGAAATCCCGGCGATCATCTCCAACCATACGGATTTTGAGGAGCAGGCGCGCTGGCACGGGCTGCCGTACCATCATCTGCCGGTCGGCCCGAAGGGCGCGGCCCCGACGAAAGCCGAGCAGGAAGCCGAGCTTTTGCGCCTGATCGACGAGTATCAGATCGATCTCGTCGTGCTCGCGCGCTATATGCAGGTGCTCTCGCCCGAGCTGTGCCGGGCGCTGGCGGGCCGCTGCATCAATATCCACCACTCGTTCCTGCCGAGCTTTAAGGGCGCAAAACCCTATCAGCAGGCCTTCGACCGGGGCGTGAAGCTCATCGGGGCCACCGCCCATTACGTGACCGCCGATCTCGATGAAGGCCCGATCATTGAGCAGGCGGTGGAACGGGTCGATCACACGATTACCAGCGACCAGATGGTTGCCATTGGCCGCGATATCGAATCGATGGTCCTGGCGCGGGCGGTGCAGTTCCACGCCGAACACCGCGTACTGATCAACGGTCATAAAACCGTCGTCTTCTGGTAGCAGCGTCGGCGGTTTCGGGCCTGTGGGAGAGAGATGGATGCGGCGGATTCTAACGGTTTTAGCCCTCCTGTGGCTCGGGTTTGGCACTGCGCTGGCCGCCGATCCGCCGAAAGAAACGCCGCCCGATCTGCCCGCGCTGATCGAAACCTTGAAGAATGACCAAGCGCGCGAAGCGCTCATCAAGCAGCTTACCCTGCTGGCGAACCCGCAAAAGAAGCCCGCCCCCGACGCGATTGACGAAACCCTCAGCGGCATTTTCGGGCGCGGGGTGACGCATCTTTCAGACGGGTTGGCGAAACTCGGCGGGGCCGTGTCGGAAGCGGCGGGCACGCTGGCCGCCCTCCCCGACGATGTGATCGCCGATAGTGCCCAGTGGCGCGACCCGGCGCGGCAGCAGCGCTGGGCCATTCTTGCGGGCAAAGTTGCGATTCTGCTGCTGTGCGCCCTGGTGAGCGAATGGCTCTTGGCCCGCGCCCTGCGCCGCCCCCGCCAGGCCCTCGCCGACCGGCCCAGCGAAAGCCGTGTGGAGCGATGGTTGCTGCTGGCCGGGCGGTTCGTGCTCGATCTCTTGCCCGTGCTAACCTTTGCCGCCGCTGCCCAAATCACCCTGTCGCTGATTGCGCCGGACCGGCTCACCCGCCTCGTGCTGGTGCTGCTGATTAACGCCAATCTGATTGTGCGCGTCGTGCTGCTGCTGGGCCGCTTGATCCTTGCGCCCGAGCATCCGCGCTTCCGTCTCGTGACCCTGACGGATGAAACCGCCGCCTACTGCTACGTCTGGCTCCGCCGGATGGTGGCACTCGCCGCCTATGGGTTGCTGGGGCTGGACGCGCTGCGCCTGCTCGCCCTGCCCGATTCGCTGGCCGACCTGATCGGGCGCTTGATCGGCCTGACCCTCGCGGGCATGGCGATTATTCTCATTCTCCAGAACACCGAAGCCGTCCGCCAATGGTTGCGGCGGGAGAGTAATGGCTCGCGTCTATCGAAACAGATGGGCGACGGTCTTAACGCCCTCCGTCACCGTTTGGCCGACGTTTGGCACGTGCTCGCCATCGTCTATATCGTCGCGGTCTATAGTGTTTGGACGCTCGAAATTCCCGGCGGTTTTCTGTTTCTGCTGCGCGCCACGGGGCTTACGGTCCTGCTGTCGCTGGCGAGCCGGTGGATCAAGCAGGGGCTGCGCCATCTCGTCACGCTGGGCTTCACCATTAGCCCGGATCTCGCGACGCGCTTTCCGGGGCTCGAAGCCCGCGCCAACCGCTATTTGCCCGTGCTTCAAAGCATGCTGAGTATCGGCTTGAACCTGCTGATTGTGGTTCTGCTGCTACAAATCTGGGGGCTCGATAGCCTTGGCTGGTTGATCGAAGGCAGCGGGCGCAAGCTGCTCTCCAGCCTTACGATTGTGCTGGTCGTCCTCGTCATCGCCGTCGTGGTCTGGGAAATCCTCTCCTCCTGGATCGAACGGCTCTTGCAGGAAACCGAGCACGACGGCCAGCGCCGCACCCCCTCCGCCCGGATGCGCACACTGCTGCCGCTGCTGCGCAATGCCCTGCTGGTCGTGCTGGTCATCATGGTCAGCCTCATCGTGCTGTCGGAAATCGGCATCAACATCGCCCCGCTGCTAGCCGGGGCCGGGGTGGTCGGCCTTGCCGTCGGTTTCGGCTCGCAAACCTTGGTGAAGGATCTCATTACCGGCCTGTTCATTCTCATCGAGGATTCGATTGCGGTCGGCGATTCGATTGAGGTTGCGGGCAAGTCGGGCACGGTGGAGGCGATCACCATTCGCACGATCCGCCTGCGCGATTTGCGCGGGGCCGTGCATACGATCCCCTTTAGCGCCGTCACCACGATTCAGAACTCGACCAAAACCTTCAGCTTCGCCGTCGTCGATGTAACGGTCGATTATAAGACCGATCTCGACCTTGCGGCGGTAACGCTGAGCGAGGCCGATACCAAGCTGCGCGCCGATACGCCCAATTATGCCGAAGCGGTGCTGGAGCCGCTCGAAGTCTTTGGGCTCGATAAGGTCGAAAACGGCGCGCTCGTGCTGCGGGTCCGGGTGAAAACCCTGCCGGGCAAGCAATGGTCGGTGGAGCGGATGCTGAAGCGCGGCATCAAGGAAGCTTTCGACCGCAACGGCATTACCCTGCCGGGTCCCGCGCAACTGGTCCTGCAAACCCCGCCCCCACCGCTGCCGCCTGCCCCCGCACCAACGCCCGCACAGGCCGCCGACTAAATGCCCGCCGCCCTCACTCGGTTTGCCGAAACCTATGGCCGCCTGCCGGTTTTCATCGTGCTGCTGCTCGGCATCGCCTCGGGCCTGCCGCTGGCGCTGACCTTTTCCACCTTGAGCGTTTGGCTGACCGAAGCGGGGGTGAGCCGAACCCAGATCGGCCTGTTTGCCCTCGCAGGCACGCCCTATATCTGGAAATTTGCCTGGGCGCCGATTATGGACGCGGTGCCGCCGCCGCTGCTGGCCGCCCTTGGGCGGCGACGCGGTTGGATGATTCTGACGCAACTCGGCCTGATCGTCGCTATTCTCGCGGCTGCTGTCACCGATCCGGCGCAAGCTCCAGGGCAAATCGCCGTCTGCGCTGTGCTGATTGCCTTCTTCTCGGCCAGCCAAGATATTGTGATCGACGCTTACCGCATCGAAAGCCTCAGCCCGCAGCAGCAGGGCGCGGGCAGTGCCATGTCGGTCTACGGCTATCGGTTGGGCATGCTGGTTTCCGGCGCGGGGGCTTTGTTTCTGGCCGAAGCTTTCTCCTGGGCCGTGGTTTACGCCGTCATGGCCGCCATCGTCGGCGTGGCAATCGTGTTGGTGCTGCTGATCCCCGAACCGCCGCCGCCCGAAAAACCGCTGGTCCTGCCCGGAGCCGGGCCGGTCGGCTGGATCAAGGCGACGATTCTGGAGCCCTTCGCCAGCTTCATGCGCGCGCAACCGCAGTGGCTGCTAATTCTGGCCTTCGTCGTGCTCTATAAGCTCGGCGATGCGGTCGCGGGGGTGATGACCAACCCCTTCTACCTCGCACTCGGCTTTTCCAAGAGCGATATTGCTGCCGTTGGAAAGGTCTGGAGCCTCGTTGCCACGCTGTTTGGCGTATTTGTCGGCGGCTGGCTGGTCGGCCAAGCCGGGATTCTGCGGGCGGTTTTGATCGGCGGTATCTTGCAGGCCCTGTCGAATTTCGTCTTCATCTGGCAAGCGCAAGTCGGGGCGGATATTGCGGTTCTGTCGGTCACGGTTTTCGTTGAAAACGCCACCGGCGGCATCGGCACCGCCGCCTTTGTCGCCTATATCTCCAGCCTGTCGCAGCGCCAGTATAGCGCAACCCATTACGCGCTTCTGTCGGCCTTCGCCGCCACCGCCCGAACCTTCCTGGCGTCGGGGGGCGGCTGGCTGTCGGAGCAAATGAGCTGGGAATGGTTTTTCTTGGCGACCGCGTTTACGGCGATACCGGGACTCGTCCTGCTGCTGGTGTTAATGCGTCGTCAGGCCAGAAGCGTCGAGAGCGCCTGAAGCACCACCTGGGGCGGGATTTTGTCCATCGCCTCGCCGCCGAAATCCTGCGCGCGGATCACTAGCCCATCGACCGCCATCGGCGCGAATTTACGCGGATCGGTGGGGCCGAAGAGCGATACCAGCGGAATCCCAGCGGCGGCCAACAGATGCCCGCCGCCGCAATCGTTCGACAGGCCGACCTCGCAAAAGCTCGCCGCCGCGATGGTAAGATCGGCGCGGTATTTCAGCGGGCGCGCGGCGCTATGCTGGAGCGGAAACAGGCTGCCCGGCACATTGGCGGCAATATCATCGACCCAAGTCGCCTCCTCCGGCCCCAAGAACCAGACCGGCACATAACCATTGGCGGCAAGGCTGCGCGCCACGGTGACGTAATTCTGTAAGGGCCAAATCTTTTGCTTGCCCCCCGCCCCCGGCGCGAAGGCGATGTAGCGATAGCCCTGCGGCAGCAACCGTCCGGCCAGATCGGCAATCTCCGGCGCGAGCGGCAGGGGGGCGAGCGGATCGGGCGGCTCGGCGATGGCGAGATGCAACAGATCGAGCAAGCGCCCGCACATGGCATCGGGGCGCGCGTAGCCTTTTCCCGGCTTGATCGTCGATAGGCTGAAGTCTGCCGCGCCGGAAATGAAGAAGCGGGTTTTGATGCGCTTCAGCACCAGCGTGGTGAGCATCCGCGACTGGGTATCAATGACCAGATCGAAGCTTTGATCCTTCAGGGGCCGCCCGAGAATTTCCATCCAGTGGGAGCCGACATCGGCATTATCGATGACTTCGGTTATCAGCCCCTGCACCAGCGGCGCGAGCGAGGTTTTATAAGCGCTCGCGCCCTTGCCCGCGAGCCAGATAATTTCGCCGTCCGGGAAAGCCGCCCGCAGCGCGCGCACGAAGGGCAGCTTCATCAGCCCATCGCCCATCAGATCGAGCCCGACATAAACCAGCACCCGCGCATCGACGGGCGGGCGGGGGCGGGTGTCTTGTTCCAGCAGGGGGGCCTGCGGCGATGTGAACTGCGTCATGGTTTCCGATCTGAAACCTAAATGGGCTAAGGTGCGGTATCGCCCCACCCCGCACGGGGCAGACTGATGAGAGACTCTTATAGCCATGACCGTCCGTAATCTCGACGCTCTTTTCAAACCGAAATCGATTGCGCTGATCGGCGCGAGCCAAAAAGAGCGATCCGTGGGCGCGGTCCTGGGTCACAACCTGTTTCGGGCGGGCTTCCAGGGGCCGATTTTGCCGGTGCATCCGAAGAATCCCTCGGTCGAAGGCGTGCTCGCCTATGCCGATATTGATGCGCTGCCGATTGTGCCCGATCTCGCCGTGATCGCCACCCCGCCCGCCACCGTGCCGGGCCTCATCCGTCGCTTGGGTGAGCGCGGGTGCCGGGGCGCGGTCGTCATCACCGCCGGGTTCGGTGAAGGGTCGGATGATGCGGGAATGGCGTTGCGGCAAGAAATGCTGGACGCTGCCCGCCCGCATTTGCTGCGCATCATCGGTCCGAACTGCCTTGGGATTCTCGTGCCCGGCTCCGGCGTAAACGCTTCCTTCGCCCATGTGCCCGCGCTACCGGGCGATATCGCCTGCGTCACCCAATCGGGCGCGGTCGCAACGGCGCTGCTGGATTGGGCGACGGCGCGCGGGATTGGCTTTTCCCATGTGGTTTCCTTGGGCGATAGTGCCGATGTGGATTTCGGCGACATGATGGACTATCTGGCGCTGGACCCCGGCACAAAGTCGGTCCTGCTCTATATCGAGGGCGTGACCCACGCGCGTAAATTCATGTCCGCCGCCCGTGCCCTTTCGCGGTTAAAGCCGGTGGTGGTGATTAAGGCCGGACGACACCAGGCCGCCGCCGCCGCTGCCGTCTCCCATACCGGCGCGATGGCAGGGTCGGACGCGGTGTATGATGCCGCCTTCCGGAGAGCGGGGATGCTGCGCGTCACCGATCTCGGGGATCTTTTCGCCGCCGTCGAAACCCTCGCGCGCCTCCCCCCGGTGAAGGGCGAGCGCGTGGCGATCATTACCAATGGCGGCGGGATCGGCGTGCTGGCGACCGATGCGCTGCTGGACGAGGGCGGCGTGCTGGCAACCCTGTCGCCCGAAACCATCGCAAAGCTCGATCCGGTTTTGCCGCATACTTGGTCGCGCGCCAATCCCGTCGATATCATCGGCGATGCGCCGGGCGCGCGCTACTGCGCCGCCCTGGATGGGGTTTTGGCCGATCCAGGCGTGGACGCGATTCTACTGCTGAACGCGCCGACCGCCGTCGCCTCCTCGGTCGAGGCTGCCGAAGCCGTCATCGGGCATTTGAAGCGCGGCGATAAGCCGGTGCTGACATGCTGGATGGGGGACCTGGAAGCGCGCGGCGCGCGGGACCGCTTCCGCGCCGCCGATCTTCCAAGCTTTTTCACCCCGACCGACGCGGTTAAAGGGTTGATGCATCTCGCGCGTTACCGGCGCAATCAGGCGCAGTTGCAGCAGCTTCCGCCCGCCTCGCCAGAGACGGGCACGCCCGACCGCGCTGTCGTGACTGAGATTCTCGCCAGCGTTCGGGCCGAGGGGCGCGAATGGCTGGATGAAGCCGAAACCAAGCGCGTGCTGGCCGCCTATGGCGTGCCGGTGGTGCGCACGGTCGCGGTTGAGACGCCGGAGGAGATTCTCACGGCCGCCGAGGGGCTTAGCCTGCCGCTCGCGGTCAAAATCCGCTCCCCCGATATTACCCATAAGTCGGACGTGGGCGGCGTCGCGCTCGATTTGCCCTCGGTTGCCTCCGCCAAAGAAGCCGCCGTCGCCATGCTGCGCCGGGTGCGGGAGGTGAAGCCCGACGCCCAAATCGCTGGGTTCACCGTTCAAGAAATGATCCGCCGCCCCGGCGCGTTCGAGTTGATTCTGGGCGTTGCCAGCGACCCCACCTTCGGCCCCGTCGTCCTGTTCGGTCATGGCGGTGTCGCGGTCGAAGTGCGCAACGATAAAGCGCTCGCCTTGCCGCCGCTGAATATGCCGCTGGCCTACGACCTCATGCAGCGCACGCGGATTTCGCGCCAGCTTGCCGGTTTTCGTGCCCGCCCGCCCGCCGACCGCGACGCGATTGCCGGCGCGCTCATTCAAATCGCCCAACTCGCCATCGATCACCCGAGTTTACGCGAACTCGACATCAACCCCTTGCTCGCCGATGAAGCGGGCGTGGTGGCGCTGGATGCGCGCATCCGCGTGCAAGACCCGGCCAAAGCCGCGCCGGTTGCCGTGCCGCCCTATCCCAATCAGCTTGAAACCGAGGTTGTTATCCGCGACGGCACCCTGGTGTCGCTCCGCCCGATCCGGCCAGAGGATGCGCCGGATATCATCAGCATGATCGAGTTGGTCGATCCTGAAGACGTGCGCTTACGCTTCTTCGCGCCGCTGAAATCGATCCCGCGCCCGATGCTCGCCCGGCTCACGCAAATCGACTACGACCGCGAAATGGCTTTCGTCGCCCGCCCGGTGAACCCCGACGGCAGCCTGGGGCCGATCTGGGGCACCGTGCGCCTCTCCTGCGATGCCGATTTAACGGTGGGCGAATATGCCATTCTCATTCGCTCCGACATCAAAGGCCGGGGCCTTGGCTATACGCTGATGCACCAGATCATCGGCTATGGGCAGGAGCGCAAAGTCGGCAAAATCGTCGGGACTATTCTGCGCGAGAACGAGCCGATGCTGACCATGGCGCGGGACTTGGGCTTTCTCCTCCACGTCAGCGCCGACGATACAGGGGTAATGGAGGCGGTGCTGCCCATCACGAGCAGCTAACGAAAAAGGACCGGAGTTGGTCGCCCAACCCCGGCCCATTCTAAACAATAATGATTAGATACACACGGCCCGCAGCGGCGCAAAACCGTTGAAGTTCACCGCCGAATAGGAGGTGGTGTAAGCGCCCGTCGCAAGGATATTCACCTTGTCGCCGACTTTCAGTTCGACCGGCAGGTGATATTCGGTCTTTTCGTACAGAATATCGGCGCTATCGCAGGTCGGCCCGGCCAGGATCACCGGTGCGGTATCGCCGCCGTCGCTGGGGGTGGTGATATCGTACTTAATCGCTTCGTCCATGGTTTCGGCAAGGCCGCCGAACTTGCCGATGTCGAGATAGACCCAGCGCTTGTCTTCGGCGTAATCCTTCTTCGAAATCAGCACGACTTCGGTCTGAATGATCCCGGCATCGCCGACCATCGAGCGGCCCGGCTCGATGATGATTTCCGGAATGGCATTGCCGAAATGCTTACGCATCGCCTGCATCACGCCTTCGGCATAGGCTTCGACCGGGCGGATATTGGCGCGGTACTTCGCCGGGAAACCGCCACCGATATTAACCATCTTCAGGTCGATATTGGATTTGGCAATCGCCATAAACATCGCAGCGGCACGGCCGATGGCAACGTCCCACTGGCTGATGTCGGTCTGCTGCGAGCCGACGTGGAAGGAAATGCCATAGGGCTCCAGGCCCATGTCGCGGGCACGGACCAGAAGGTCGGCGGCCATTTCAGGCGCGCAGCCGAATTTACGCGACAGCGGCCATTCGGCCCCACCGCATTCCATGAGGATACGGCAGAACACTTTTGCGCCGGGGGCCGATTGGGCCAGCTTTTCAAGTTCGGCTTCCGAATCGAAGGCGAACAGGCGCACGCCTTTTTCGTAGGCGTAAGCAATATCGCGCTGCTTCTTAATCGTGTTGCCGAACGACACGCGGTCCGGGCTGGCACCCTGGCCGAGCACCAGATCGATTTCGCCGCGGCTGGCGGTATCGAAGGAGGAGCCGAGGCTGTTCAGCATCGTCACCACCGCCGGCTCAGGATTGGCCTTCACGGCGTAGAAAATGCGCGCCAGCGGCAGCAGGCGGTTCATCGTGCGGTAATTCTCGGCGATCACGTCCAGATCGACCACGAGGCACGGGGTTTCCGGCTGGTTTTCAGCGAGATAGCGTTCGATCTTGGCAGTCATGGCGACAACTCCACACGTAGGGCAAAGACGGGTCTTCGCCTGGCCTCGGTTTAAGCCGAGGTCCGGAAAATAGGGGAAGCTGATTGGGTTGCCCTCGAGCGAGGACAGTCAAAACAGCGGCAGCGATGGAACGAGGGTAGGAAAAGGATCAGGGACGGGGCGGTTTGTAAGCCCTATCCCCCACTTCTAGGGCCTAGGCTGAACGCTAGCCGCAAGAGTCCTCTCCGCCGATTTTCGGGCGGTGAGCGTCTTACAGGAAATGAAGCGTATACTAGTCATGGGCCACTATTCCCTTCGGCACCAGCAAGATTGCTAGAAGATCCAAAAGGACGCGGGTCCGTCGTTGCATAACCAACCCTGGGGTTACTTCCCAGTGGGCCATAGGCACGTGCGAGTGCGTCTGGGATTGCGTATGAGGCAAAACGCCCCCCCACGCAAGTGAAATTTTTGTTGGGATTCCCGAGGGAAACGCAACGCTCTTCTTCCTGCGGCGCAGGGGCCACAGAAAGCGGCCTTTCACGCCTCGGCTGGGAGATATGAGAGATTATAACGGACGATCTCGTGATCGGATGTGATGAGCGTCAGCCCGCGTCGACGAGCTTGCGCGATCAACAATCGATCAAATGGATCCTTATGGATCGGCGGCAGCCCGATAACCGCTTCGGCATCGCGCGAGACAATCGAAAGTGACCGAAACTGATTCTGCGAAATCGCTTCCGTCGGCGAACCGCTATAAGCGAGCTTCCCTAAAGAGGCTTTGATCGAAATCTCCCAAACACTCACAGCGCTTACATAGATGGCCTGTGTCGGGTCCGATAGAATCTCTCTTGCCCGAGGCCCCAGCCTCGGCGAACGCTGTCCCACCAGAGGAAGACTTGCGTATCCAGCAGATAGGTCATTCGGATTCTAGGTGCCTTTCAAAGACAGCGAGCGCGTCGCCCGCCAAGGGCGAATCGAAGTCATTGGCAAGCGCCGTAAGCTTCAGCGCATGGGCGGGTCGACGCGGTGATTTTGGGGGCGATGGCAGCGTTACGAGCCGCGTGCGCGAGCCATCGGCGGCGACAATCACAATGTCTTCGCCCCCCGCCGCCCGCTGGATGAGACCGGGGAGATTTTGTTCAGCCTCTTTAAGACTTACGGTACGCGTCATCGGCTCCTCCTCGGCGACCATTATAGTTTTAGCCCATGTTCGGGTGTTCACCTAGAGCGACTCAACCGCCGCCGCCAGCGATGCCCGCAGTCGGATAATCTCCGCCTTCAGGGCCGCCAACTCCGGCACTTCAAGCCCGGTTGCCGACAGAATGCACGGCGGCACGGTTTGCGCTTTCGTCTGCAACCCCTGCCCCGCGTCGGTCAAATAGAGCCGAACCTGCCGTTGATCCTCGAGCGATCGGCGGCGTTCAACGAGGCCCGCCGCCTCCAGCCGCTTCAACAGTGGCGTTAGCGTGGAGGATTCGAGGAACAGCCGCTCGCCCACCGCCCCCACGGTCTGCCCGTCCTGCTCCCACAGGATCATCATGACGAGATATTGCGGATAGGTCAGCCCCAGCGCATCCAGCAGCGGCTTATAGACCCGCGTGAAGGCGTGGCTGGTGGAATAGACCGCAAAGCAGAGCTGGTTATCCAGGTGGAGCCATTCGTTCGACATAGGGCACGTCCTCGCCTCAAAAAATTTATCGCACGACCTAATCGTACACGCTTGACATAGGTTCGTTAAAGATCGCATAACAGTCGCACACGATCTAATCGCTAACGATATAAATGGGAGCCGATCATGAAGACCTTCACCGCAAGCCTCGCCGTGGCTACCGCCCTCAGCGTCAGCGTCCTGGCCGCATCCCCGGTGCTCGAACCCGGCACGCAAAAATTCATCGACGCGGTCGCCGCCTCCGGGGGTGCACCGATCTACACGCTGACGCCCGAGGCCGCGCGGAACCTGCTGCGCACGGTGCAAACCGGTGCCGACCTGCCTAGGGGCGTGAGCGTGAAGGACAGCAAACTGCCGGTCGGCCCCACGGGCGAAACCCGCATCCGCATCCTCCGCCCTACCGCCGCCAAAGGCGCGCTGCCCGCCCTCGTCTACTTCCACGGCACGGGCTGGGTGATGGGCGATACGCTCACCCACGACCGGCTCGTGCGCGAACTGGTGGTGAAAGCCGGGATCGCTGTAGTCTTCGTCGATTACGAGCGCTCGCCGGAAGCCCGCTACCCCACGGCCATTGAACAGGATTACGCCGTCACCAAATATGTTGCCGAGCATGGGGCCAAACTCGGGCTCGATCTGAAGCGTATCGCCATCGGTGGCGATAGCGTCGGCGGCAATATGACGGCGGTGGTCGCGCAACTGGCGCAAGAACGCGGCGGCCCGGCGTTGAAGGCGCAACTGCTGTTCTACCCGGTCACGGATGCCAGCCTGGATAACGGCTCGTATAAGGAATTCGCCAATGGCCCGTGGCTGACAAAACCTGCAATGGAATGGTTCTGGAACGCCTATCTGCCCCAAGGCGCGAACCGGGCCGACCCAAAAATCTCGCCGCTGAACGCCAGCAAGACGCAGCTCGCCAAGCAGCCGCAAGCCCTGGTCATTACCGCCGAAAACGACGTTCTGCGTGACGAAGGCGAAGCCTATGCCCGCAAGCTGATCGAAGCCGGAGTCGTCACAACGGTGACACGCTACAATGCCACCATTCACGACTTCGTGATGCTGAACGCCCTGTCCGCAACCCCCGCCACCCGCGCCGCGCTCGATCAAGCCGCAAGCTTCCTCAAAGCGGCCTTGCGTTAACCTTTAACCCCTCACCCAAAACCCTCTCTCTCTGAAAGGAACGATCATGTCCGTCAATGTTCTCTACAAAACCTCCGCCCGCGCTACCGGGGGCCGCGATGGCCACTCCGCCACTCTCGACGGCAGCCTGGACGTTAAGCTGACCACGCCGAAGGAACTCGGCGGCGCGGGCGGCGAGGGTAATAACCCGGAACAGCTTTTCGCTGCCGGTTATGCCGCCTGCTTCATTGGCGCGATGAAATTCGTCGGCAGCCAGACCGGCGTGAAAGTCCCCGCCGACACCGCCATCACCAGCACCGTTGGCATCGGCCCGCGTTCGGAAGGCGGCTTCGGCCTCACCGTCGCCCTCGCCATTGAACTGCCGGGCCTGGAGCGGAAAGTTGCCGAAGAGTTGGTCGAAAAGGCCCACCACGTGTGCCCCTACTCGAACGCCACGCGCGGCAATATCGATGTGCAGTTGAGCATCGTTTAAGGAAAAAGTCGGGGGCGCTGCCCCTACCCCGCTCAAGGGGCTTGCCCCTTGAGAATCCCTTTTTCAGGGGAAACGAAACGGGCTGTGGTGATTGACCGCCACAGCCCGTTTTTGTATTCGGTTCCCCAACGGGCGAACCCCGTTAAATCCCCTCGCCCTCGACACTCATCGCCCGGCCCAAATCGCTGCGCACGCGCTCAATGGCAAGCGCGGCCCCCCGTTGGCGCGGGCGCGGGTCGAGAATTTCGTGACTGGCGGTAATATGGGCGGGTTTGCCGCCGAGCAGGATCACCCGGTCGGCGAGGTAGACGGCTTCGTCGATATCATGCGTGACCATCAGGATCGTGGTGCCGCTGGCTTTCCAGATGCGCAAAACCTCGTCTTGCAACTGGGCGCGGGTGATGGCGTCGAGCGCGCCGAAGGGCTCGTCCAGCAGCAGCAGATCGGGTTCGACCGCGAGCGCCCGTGCGAGGCCGACGCGCTGGCGCTGGCCGCCGGAAAGCTGGTAGGGCCAGCGGGTGTGAAACTCCGACAGGCCAACGAGGGCTAAAGCCGCTTCGGCGCGCTGGCGTTGCTCGGCTTTCGACAGGCCCAGCCCTTCGAGCCCGAACATTACATTCCCCAAAATCCGCCGCCACGGCAGCAGACGCGCTTCCTGGAACACCAGCGCGCTGGGGCGGCTGTTTGGGCGCGGCACGAGGCGGCTGGTGACGGTTCCGGCGGAGGGTTTCGAGAGGTCGGCCAGCACGCGCAGCAGCGTGGATTTCCCCACGCCCGAGGCCCCGACGATAGCAACGAAGTCGCCGCGATTGAGGGTGAGGTCGAGATTTTCCAGCACCACCGTCCGCCCGCCATCGGCCTGGGGATAGGCGAGTTGCAGGCCGGAAATTTCGATGATCGGCGGGGTTAGCGTTGCCATTGCAGCACCAGGGCCGTCAGGCGACCAAAGAGAATATCGGTAAGGCTATAAAGCCCGGCAATGGTGAGCATATAGAGCACAACGACGGAGGTTGCGAGCAGGGAGGAGGCTTCCATCATGCGCGCGCCGATACCGGGAATGCCGAAAAGCTCGGCGGCAACCACCGCCATCCAACCTTGCCCCAGGGCGATGCGGATGCCATTGAAAATCCCTGGGGCTGCGGCGGGCAGGACGATCTTGAACAGCTTCGCAAGCCGCGAGCGGTGCCCGAACGCATCGGCCACTTCCAGCAAATCGGGATCAACCCCACGCACCGCCGCAAACGCCGCGAAGTAATTAATCCAGAACACGCCAATCGCAATGATGAAGGTCGCCGCCGCTTCGGTAATGCCGAACCAGATGACGGCGAAAGGAATCCAAGCAATCCCCGGAATCGGGCGCAACACCCGGACGATGCCGAGTTGCAAAGCTTCAAACGTGCGCGATAACCCGGCGGAAATCCCCAACGCAATGCCGAGGCCGGAGCCGAGCAGCAGCCCCGCCGCATAATGGCCGAAGCTGCCCTGAACGGCCTTCCACCAATGGCCGCTCGCCCATTCGCGTAAGGCCGCCGCCGGAACCATCGACGGCGGCGGGGCCAGCGTGCGGGACAAAAGCCCGCTTTGCGCCAGCGATTCCCAAACTCCTAAAAATACCGCCAGCCCGACGAGCGACAGAATCAGTCGGTGAAGCTGGGTTCGATCTTTAACAAGGGGAATCGCAGGCACGGCAGAGGTCACTGGGCAGCGGCTTTCTTATAGGGGCCAACGTCGAACAGCGTATCAAGCGGAACGGTCTGCGGCAAAGTGCCGATTTTCGCCTGGAAAGTCTGCATTTTTTCGACCGACGCGCGGATGATGTCGGGATTGGCTTCAAACTTCGACGAGGGCGAGGCCAGGGCGCGTTCGATGGTGCCCTGATCGGTTAAGCCCGCACCGATGAATTTGTGGACCGCCGGGGCGGCCTTCTTCGGGTCCGACGCCAGCAGTTTCGTCGCGCGGACGTGCAGGGCCACCAGCTTATCAATCGCCTCCGGATTGGCTTTACGGGCGTCGTCGCGCACCGCCAATACCGAGCCGGGTTGGCCTGGGAAAATCTCGCCGCCGAGGCCAACGATTTTCACTTCCGGGTCAAGGTCGCGGATAATGGTAATCACCGGCTCACGCACCGCCGCCACATCGACGGCTTTGGCGAGCAGCGCTTGCTGGGTTTTTTCAATCCCCATCGGCAGAATCTCGATCTGGTTCGGATCAAGCTTGCCCACTTCCTGCGCCCAATAGCGCGTAACCGTATCGGGCACCGAGCCTGCGGGCTGCGTGGAAATTTTTACTTTCTTGCCGGTTTCCTTGAAGAAAGCTGGAACCGCCGCCGCCGCCGAGCCGGTTTTCGCCACAAGGTCAGCAAAAGTACCGCGCCCGACCAGGGCGATTTCTTCCGTCGCGGTTGCCGCCAGCACCGTTACGCCGATACCATTGGCCTTGGCGACGATGAAGGGGCTAACGCCCGCATAAAGAATATCGAGCTTGCCGGAGGCAAGCGCCTGGATCATCGCCGGGCCGCTATCGAAGCGGGTGATTTGCAGATCGAGCCCCGCCGCCTTCGCCCAGCCTTCACCTTCCATCACGAAAAGCTGCGAGACGCCGAGCACCGGAATATAGCCAACCTGCAGCTTCACCGGGGCTTGGGCGGCAACCGGAAGCGCCGCGACAGCAAGGCTGGCGGTTACGCCGATGAGGGCAGCGCGGCGGCTGAGGCGGGAAACGAGAGAGCGCATGGGAAATCCTCTGAAAAATCTGGATTTCACAGAACCACACTCGCCCGCGCGTGTAAAGTTCATATAACAAACAACATTCGTTATATGTGATTTAACCCTTATGCCGTTGGCTTTGTTGCGACCAGCGAGGGGCGCGTTTCGACCGCCGCGTACCACGCCGCCAAGCGCGGACGCCCCGTGCGCCAATCAATATGCGGCAGGCGGAAGTCGATATAGCCAAGCCCACAGGCGACCGCGAGGCTGCCCAGCGTAATCGGCTCCAACTGCCGCGCCTGACCTTCCAGCCAATCCGCCGACGCCATCATCGCGGCTTCTTGGCGCGCAAGATAGGCTTTCGACTGTTCCGCATCGGTCCGCAGGCTTTCCATGCGCGACCCAAACGCCGCATCGCAAATCCCGTCCCCCAGTGCTTGCAGGCGCAGCACCGACCAGCGCGCCGGGCCACCCAGCGGCAGCAGATCGGTATTGCTGGCGAGCGCCAGCAGATATTCGACGATCACCGGGCTATCGAACAGCGACTCGCCGTCTTCCAGCACCAGGGTGGGGACTTTGCACAGCGGATTTTGCGTGCGTAAGGATTCTTCCTGGTGCGGGTTGGTCGGAACGATCTGCACCTCGTCCGACAAGCCGGTTTCATGGACGATCACCATAACCTTGCGCGCGTATGGCGAGGCGGAAGCGAAGCGGAGTTGAAGCATCGTTTTTTCCCCGATGTGTTAGACGCGGACGATACCCGCTAAAATCGATCCTTGCGACCTCGGATCTCCGCAAAAACCGCAACCGGCTCCGCGTTTGCTGCAAGGCCGAGTTTTGCGGCCATCCCCACTTCATCGGCCCGCAAGAAAGGACTCACCGCCGTCTCCTGCCCGATCAGTGCCGGAACCGTGGGCAGGCCTTGCGCGCGTTTAGCCCGGATTTCCGCCCCATAGGCGTTGAGCGCCGGATCGTCCGGCAAAAGATGCTCGGCAAAGCGCAGGTTGCTTTCCGTATATTCATGGGCGCAATAGACGCGCGTGTCGGCGGGGAGCGCGCGAAAGCGCTTCAGCGCCTCCCACATCTGCGCCGGGGTGCCCTCGAACAGCCGCCCGCAGCCCAAGGCGAACATCGTATCGCCGCAAAACAGCGCCGCGCTGCCCGCACAATAATAGGCGATATGGCCGCGCGTATGGCCGGGCACATCCATCACCAGGGCTTCGGACGCGCCTAAGGCCACCGTCTCGCCATCAGCCACCGCCCGATCAATCCCCGGAATCCGGTCGCGGTCGGCGGCGGGGCCGATGATCGTGCAGCCGGTCGCCGCCTTCAGCGCCAGATTGCCGCCCACATGATCGCCGTGGTGATGCGTGTTGAGGATCGCATCGAGCGTGCCGCCCGCCAGCGCGTCCAACACCGGCTCCGCATCGGCGGGATCGACGACGAAGCGAAAGCCGGTCGCCGTGTCCCGGCCCAGGAAGATGTAATTGTCGCTGCGCACGGGCAGAAGTTGGATTTCGAGCATAGACGAAAGTTTACGGCGTTATTCGACCCAACGCAATCAGCGCGTCAGAATCAGCACCACACCGAACAGTGCCAGCGCCGTCGCCGCCCAGGACACCCAACTCAGGCGCACGCCGAAGAAAATCCGCAAAATCGGCAGCATCAGAATCGGCGGCAGCGCGCTCAAAATCGCGGCAAGGCCGGTTTCGACGTTAGCGATAGCGAAGGAGACGAAGAAAACACCACTGCCGGAAATCGATCCGGCCAGGGCGATACGCTTCCACAGGCGGCCCGGTTGGCGGAAGGCACTGGGGCGGGTGATGAGCAGAAACAGCGCGAGCGAGCCGAGCGCCCGCAAGAAGGCCACCAGAATCGGATCGACGCCCGCGATCAGCGCTGGTTTTTGCAGCAAGGAGCCGCCCGCCTGCCCTAAGCCGCCAAGGAGACCGAAGAGAATGCCAACCGTCAGCGCCCCCGGTTCGGGGGCGAGGCTCGCCGCCTCCTTCTCCTTGCGCGCCACGGCCAGCGCGATCCCGGTAAGCGCGAGCGCCCCACCCGCGAGCGCTTGCAGCGGCAAGGCCTCGCCCAGCACGGCCCAACCGAGAATCACCGTAAAAGGCGCGGCGCTCATGTAAATGAGGCTTCCGAGGCGCGGGCCGATCATTTTATAGCATTGGAACAGCGCCACATCGCCCAAGGACAGGCCGATGAGGCCCGACAGCACGGCCCAAAAGCTCGCATCCCAAGTGAGGCGGCTCCAGTCGGCGAACAGGCTGGCCGCCGCGCCGAGCAGCACGACGAAAATCACCATCCGGCTGCGACTAAAGGCGACCGACCCGATTTCCTTAATCACCGGCGTTGCCACCAACGGCCCCAACGTCCAGCACAGCGACGCCATGAGCGCCGACGCTTCCCCCAACATGATGCTTTCGTTGCTTTCGATCAGCTTTACCCTGGCAAGGAGACGGTCAGGGTGCCGAAAAAACAAGCAGAGATTTCACAGGGTTCCCCTGACCTTTTCGGGTACGGGGTCGGCTAGGATTCTACGCCCGCTAAACCGAATGCACGCCGAGATTGGCGATGAAATCGTCGAGCAACTCGCCGATGCGTTTGGCGTCTGCCTGATCCATGATCGTGCGGGCGCGGCGGCTGGCTTCGGTCAGGCTGAGGGCGCGGATGCGCTCTTTGACGCTCGGGAGCTTTGGCGCCGACATGGAAAGCTCGCGCACGCCAATGCCCAGCAGCAGCGGCACGAAGCGCGGATCGCCCGCGATTTCACCGCAGATGCTGACGGGAATGCGGTAGCGCAGCCCGGCTTCCACGGTGAATTGAATGAGGCGCAACACCGCCGGATGCAGGGGCTCGTAGAGCGCCGCAACCCGCTCGTCGCCCCGGTCGATGGCGAGCGTATACATGGTCAGATCGTTGGTGCCGATGGCGAAAAAATCTGACACCGCCGCGAGCCCATCGGCCGAGAGGGCCGCCCCCGGCACTTCGATCATCACGCCCAAGGGTGGTAGTTTTTCGGGCACGTTGACCTTGCGGCGCTTCAGGCGTTTATGCACCCGCTCCAAAGCTTCGCGCGCCTGATGTACCTCGCCGATATGGGAGATCATCGGCAGCAAAATCCGCACCGGCCCATGCACCGCCGCGCGCAGAATGGCGGCGAGCTGCGTGTCGAATAGGCGCGGATGGGCGAGCGACAGGCGCACGCCGCGCACGCCCAGGGCCGGGTTTGGGGCTTCTTCGATGGGCTCGCCGATTTGCGCGCGCAAGGCCGGAGCCAGCTTATCGCCGCCGATATCGATCGTGCGGATGGTGACGGGGCTCCCCTCCATCCCTTCCACTACCTCGCGCAGAAACTCATACTGCTCGTCTTCATCGGGCGCATGGTCGCGGTTCATATAGAGGAATTCGGTGCGCAGCAGCCCGACCCCCTCCGCCCCCACCCGATGCGCGCCCTCAAGGTCACGCGGCAGTTCGATATTGGCGTTAAGGCCGATGGTGAACCCATCGGTGGTAATCGCAGGCACGTCGCGCAGGCGGGAGAGGCGCTTGCGCTCCCGTTTCAAGGCCGCGCCTTCCGCCTCATAACGCTCCCGCGTTTCCGGCGTCGGGTGAACGATCAGCTTGCCCGCATGCCCATCGAGAATAATCGGATCGCCGGTTTTCAGCCCCTCGACCAGATGGGCAATCCCCAGAATCGCGGGCACCCCCAGCGAGCGCGCCATAATCGCCGTATGGCTTTCCTTGCCCCCCGTTTCGGTGGCAAAGCCCAGCACCAGTTTCGGGTCGAGCAGGGCCGTATCCGCTGGGGTCAGGTCGGGTGCAATCAGAATGCAGCCTTCGGGCAGATGCTTGAGCGCCACATAAGGCGTTGCCATCAGGCAGCGAATGAGCCGTTCGCCCACCTCGCGCACGTCTTCGCCGCGCGCAGCAAGGTAGGCATCGCCCATACGCGAGAAGCCATCGCTGATTTCGGCAATCGTCGCGCGCACCGCCGCTTCGGCATTCAGGCGCAGCTCGGCGATCAGCTTGTCTGCCGTGCGGATCAGGCGCGAGCCCGCCAACATTTGCAGGCGCGCATCCAACAAATAGCCCAATTCTTCCGCCGCCGCCGGGGGCAGCGACTGAGATTTGACCTTGAGCTTCTTCAACTGCTTGGTCGCAAGCGCCACCGCATCCTTGAGGCGTTGCGATTCGGCTTCAAGCCCGTCCGCCTCAATCAGATATTCCGGGGTGGACGGGGCCGTATCGTCGGAGACCCAAGCGGTGCCAAGGGCGATTCCCGGCGCGACGCCGAGGCCCTGGAAAACCCGCTCGCGGCCCAGCGGCGGTAAGTCCTCGGCCCGGTCGCTTTTCATCTTACTCACTCTTCATGAAATTTCTCGGCCACCAGGGTCGCGAGCGCGTCCAGAACCGCATCGGCCTCGACCCCCGAGGCGGTGAGCGTCAGGCGCGTTCCGGGGGAGGCAGCCAGCATCATCAGCCCCATGATCGACCGTCCCGAAACCTGCTCTACCTCCTCGCCCGGCTCGGTTTCGGCGTGGCAGACCAGCACCTCGGCGTCGAACATTTCGGCGGTTTTGACGAATTTCGCCGCAGCGCGCGCGTGCAAGCCCCGCTTATTGGTGATGAGGACGTGAACGGAATGGTCGTGCTCCAAACTCATATCCTAAGCCTCACCCGCCAGCAGCCGCGAGGCGACCGCGATATACTTCCGGCCCGCTTCTTGGGCTTTGGCCACCGCTTCGGGAAGCTTGATGGTTTCGCGCAAGGAGGCGAGCTTGATCAGCATCGGCAGGTTCACCCCGGCGATCACCTCCACCGGTGCCATATCCATGATCGAGATCGCAAGGTTAGACGGCGTGCCGCCGAACATATCGGTAAGCACAACCACCCCATCGCCCTCATCAACCTGGGCCACGAAATCGAGAATATCTTGACGCCGCCGCTCCATATCATCTTCGGGGCCGATACAGACCGCAACGCAATTACGTTGCGGACCTGTGACATGTTCGAGCGCCGCAATAAATTCTGCTGCAAGGCGTCCGTGGGTTACGAGGACCAGACCGATCATGCTTGCCTTTCCCCGGCGTTAGAGCGAAGCCCGTGCTTAAAAGAAGGAAGGCCCGGATTCCGTGACCTAAACCCCTTCGTGCCCCCATGGCGGCAGCGGGCCTGTACAAAAGTTTGTCGGCACGGGCCTGTCAAGACAATCAGCGTCACGACAGCCCACCCGCCTTATCCTGGGCGGCGCGGGCGCGCGCCGGGCGGTTATCTTTCAGTTCGCGGTGATGGATGCCCGCACCCCACCCCTGGCTATTGAGCCAAGCCGCCGTTTGTTCGGCCAAAAACACCGACCGATGCTTGCCGCCGGTGCAACCGAAGGCAATCGTAAGATAGCTCTTACCTTCCTCCTGATAGCGTGGCAGCAGCGGCGTTAAAAGCTGCTTAAAATTGGCGAAAAATGGCCCAAAATCGGGATCTTCCTGAATATGGGCGGCAACGCCAGCATTGCGCCCATCGAAGGCGCGCAAAGCCAAATCATAATAAGGGTTACGCAGAAAACGCACGTCGAACACCAGATCAGCCTCGCGCGGCAAGCCCTGGCGGAAAGAAAAGGAGAGCACGGTGACGGTCAGCAAACTGCGCCCGTCCTTGACCTCTACCAATTCCTGCATCAAGCGCCGAAATTCGCCGGGGGCCAGAACCGTGGTGTCGATCACGTCTTGGGCGCGCTGGCGCAAGGGGCCGATCAGGGCACGCTCCAGCGCAATGCCATCGGCGGCGGGCCGGTCGGCGGCGAGCGGGTGGCGGCGGCGGGTTTCGGTGAAGCGCCGCACCAGCGCATCATCGTCGCAATCGAGGAAGACAAGCTGCGGGCGCGTGCCGGTATCGGTTTCGATCTGATCGAGCGCGAGCAACAGTTCATCGACCGAAAAGCCGCGCGTGCGAATATCGATGCCAATGGCGAGCGGTTCGGCAATCCGATCATGGAGTTGCGCCACCATCGGCAGCAGCGGCAGCGGCAGATTATCGACCGCTTCATAGCCGATATCTTCCAGCGCGCGCAGGGCGGTAGATTTACCTGCCCCCGACATGCCCGAAACCACGAGGATCGGTGATTCTCTTCGGCTCACAGTATCCCCATCGGTCGCATTTGATCTCGGCCTGCCCAGAATAATCTCGCAGCTACCGACGATAGCCGATTCCGAGCGCGGGCAAAAGCGCTCGTCATACGGGGGGCGCCGGAACCGGATCGGGCGGGGCCAGAAGCTTGGGGCTACGCTCGGTCAAAATCCGCACGGCAAGGCGCACTTTGGCCGGGGCCGAGGGCTCCAAGGCATTCAGGCACCAGCGCGGCAGTGTGACCCCGAGAAAAACCTCCGTATCAGGATCGGGTAGGCGCTCCGGCTTATCATCGGGCGGCAACACATCGACCACCATATGGACAGGGCAGAGGCTTTGATGGGGCAGGCGCACGAGCCCCAGGCCCCGCACTTCCAAAAGCCCCGCCAACCCCGGCGGGGGCGAGGCCACGAGAATCGGCCCGCCCGCCGTGAGGGCCGTGCTCAGCAGCGTCCGGTCATCGGCCACCAAAGTCGCGCCGCCATCGATCAGGCGCAGCGCCAGATCGGATTTTCCCAAACCCGAGGGGCCGCGCAACAGCAGACCAACCCCATGAAGGGAAATGCAGGTCGCATGAATGCTGGGGCCTTCGGGGGTCAGATCGATAGGCTGCACCTCGGTCCCCCGGCGCGCGGGCGGGGCGGCCTCCGCGTGCGGGTCGAGCGGCAGCGACGTATGGGGTTCGGTCATAGCGGCCTCCTAAAAATTCTCGCGTCCAATTCACTGCGCATATGGGAGCAAAAATATGGCATCCCCCTTGTAATCCCGATAAAAATCGTCGGGCGCATTTAACGCACTGGGCAGCGAGCGATCGAACAGACGATGTATCCTAGGCCCCTCCAACTGGAAACGAGGAAATGGCCACACAATGGATCGCCGCGCTAAGGTTGCGCGTCTTTTAACCTGAGCTTATATAAATTACCTATGTGGTAATTGCTCGGCAGTCGCCTTCTACACAAGGATTGGCCCAAAACGCTGCGGCGGGAGACTGGTGATGATACAATCCCTTTTTACCGATCCTAACGCACTGGAAACTATCTGCCGTCGGCATTACATCCGGCGGCTAGCCCTGTTCGGCTCTCAGTTAAAAGGCACCAACCGCCCCGATAGCGATGTGGATCTTCTGGTAGAGTTTGAGCCAGAAGCCAAACCCAGTCTTCTCACCCTGGCGCAAGTGGAAATAGAACTGTCGCCGCTCGTGGGAGGACGCAAGGTTGATCTGCGGACAGCGCAGGATTTGAGCCGCTATTTCCGCGACGATGTCGTGCGGTCAGCTGAGGTACAGTATGACGGCGGATGATGTTATTCGTATCCGTCATATGGTCGATGCCCTCCATTCAGCCATCAGTTTCACCCGAGGCCGGCAGCGGGAACACCTCGACACGGATACAATGCTCGCCTTTGCGCTGGTACGGGCCATTGAAATCGTCGGCGAAGCCGCTACCAAGGTGAGCATCGACACCCGTGAGCAACACCCAGAGGTTCCCTGTGCAGCCATCGTCGGCATGCGTCATCGTCTAATCCATGCCTATTTCGATATCAATCACGATATCCTCTGGACGACCGCGACCGACGCCGCCCCCGGACTGCTGCCGAGGCTGCTCGCTATTGTGTCGGCGGGCTAAGCCCTCCAGGGCTCATCCGCTGCACCTGTGTCGAGTCTTTGATCGCCACCCTATACGCTAAACCCGCAACCCCTTTGCCACCGGCAGCGTCACGACAAAAGCCGCGCCGGTCACATGCCCATCGAAGTGATGCCGGTTCTTCGCCATCAGCGTGCCGCCATGGGCTTCGATGATCTGTCGGGAAATGGAAAGGCCCAGGCCCGAATGAGTGCCGAAATTTTCTGCTTTCGGGCGTTCGGAATAGAAGCGCTGGAAAATCGCCTCCTCCTTGCCCGGCGGAATGCCTGGCCCATCGTCTTCCACAGCAGCAATCACGCGTGCCCCCTCGCGCCGCACTGTGAGGCGGATCGAACCCTCCGGCGGGCTAAAGCTGCGGGCATTATTGATGAGATTGCGGAACACCTGCACCAGCCGATCTTCCACCCCCAAAACCGTCAGCAAGCCCCCCGGCGCGACCGTGAGGGTGATCGGCACCGCGCCTTCGGGATCGGTTACTTCATACACACCGACGAGTGCTCCCATAAGCCGCCCGAAATCCAAGGGTTGCGGTTCGGCGCGCGCCATTTCGGCATCGACGCGGGAGGCGGCGGCAATATCGGTAATCAGCCGGTCGATGCGCAGCACATCCGAGCGGA
Organism: Elstera sp.; assembly: GCF_044372965.1. Lineage (NCBI taxonomy): Bacteria > Pseudomonadati > Pseudomonadota > Alphaproteobacteria > Rhodospirillales > Rhodospirillaceae > Elstera > Elstera sp. Next base: position 48,734 of record NZ_JBILQX010000002.1, read on the forward strand.
CGATACTCATCAGCTTCGCGCGCTTCTCCGGGTCCTCGATGCGCGCGACCATATCGACCGCCGACCGGAGAGAGGAGAGCGGGTTTTTGATCTCGTGGCTCACGTCCGCCGCGAAACGTTCGATTGCCTGAAGCCGCTGGTGCAGCGTTTCGGTCATGGCTTTCAGCGCTGTCGAAAGATCGCCGATTTCATCGCGGCGCTTGCTGAAATCGGGAATAGCGGCATTGGCCCGCCCTTGGCGCACCCGTTCCGCCGCGAGCGCCAACCGGCGGATCGGGCGGGCAATCGTGCCCGCTAGATAGAGCGACATCAGAATCGTCACCACCAGCACAAGCCCGCCCAAAATCATAATATCGGTGCGCACCCGGCGCAGGGATTCATCGATTTCGTTGGAGGAGCGCGAGAGCATCAGCACGCCAACCACTTCCCGATACCGCTGAATCGGCATGGCAATCGTGAAGATAAAATGGCCATTGTCGCTCACATAGGCCGCCGCCGCCGGCTCGCCCAGCATCGCGCTGGCCCCTTCGGGATAGTCGGAGGCGCGGCGGAGCGGGCGCGTATCATACTGCGGAAAATTATCGCGCCGGGGCAGGGCGTTGAACACCCAATCATAGGCGCGCGACAGCCACGGCCCTACCCCATCGGGCTCGCCCGGCAGCGGCGCAACGCTAACCATGCCGTTCGGGTGCAGCACCAACTGACTATCGATCAGCGGCGTTCCGTCGCGCTCGAACACCTGCGCGCGGGCGCGGGTTTGCAGCGCGAAACGCCGCACCATGGGCCGGGCGACCGATTCGACAATGCGCAACTGCTCCAAGTTGGTGAGCGCCGTCGCCCCTTCCCCCAGGGCACCGGACATGAGCCCCGCCTGCATCGTGAGGGCTTCGATTTCGGCGCGCACCAGGGCTTCCTGGTAGCGGTCGAGATACAGAAGCCCCACGCCGAGCATCAGCGGGGCGAGCAGATTGACGGCAAGAATGCGTACCGAGAGGGTCGAAATCCGCCGCTTCTTTTTCGCAGCCTCCCGAACCCCGGCGGCGGCTTTCTGCTCGCCCACCAGGGCGATATGATCCGGCGAACCGCCCCCCTTGGGAGGCGATGCGCTAGGAGGAGAATCGGTAGCCGACGCCATAGAGGGTTTCGATCTCGGAAAAATCTTCGTCGGTAACTTTGAATTTTTTGCGCAGCCGCTTGATGTGGCTGTCGATGGTGCGGTCATCGACAAAGGCGCTTTCGCCATAGGCCGCATCGAGCAATTGATCGCGGCTTTTCACATGGCCGGGCCGCTGGGCGAGGGCTTTCAGAATCAGGAATTCCGTCACCGTCAGGTCAATCGGCAGGCCCTTCCAGGTGCAAAGATGGCGCTTTTCATCCAGCGCGAGATTACCGCGCACCATCATCGCGGGTTCGTTCGCGGCCACCGCCTCGCGCCGCCGCAGCACGGCACGAATGCGCGCGAGCAGCAGGGTTTGGCTGAACGGCTTGCGGATATAATCATCCGCCCCCAACGACAGGCCGGTTAGCTCGTCCTCATCATCATCCTTAGAGGTGAGGAAGATCACCGGGAGCGAACTGGTTTTACGCAGCCGCTCCAGCACTTCCAGCCCATTCAGGCGCGGCATTTTAATATCGAGCACCGCCAGATCGGGCGGCTTGCCGAGAATGCCCTGCAGACCCGCTTCGCCATCGGGATAGGTGCGCACCTCGAACCCTTCCGCTTCCAGCAGCATGGAAACGGAGGTGAGGATATTTTGATCGTCGTCGATTAACGCAATGGTCTGCGGCATTCTCTGCCCTTCTGCTAATGGCCGGGTCACTCTACCTTCGGTTTGGCACGAGTTTACGGCAAAAAAAGGAAGCATCGCCATGGATTTGACCAAAGAAGCCCGCACGATCATGCAGACCGCCCGGCGCGGCGCGCTGGCGACGCTGATGGGCGCGGCGCGCGATCCTTACGCTTCCCTGGTCTCGACACTGGTCGGCGATGATCTGATGCCGCTACTGTTGCTCTCCACCCTCTCCCAGCACGCCCAGAATCTGGCTGCCGATCCGCGCGCCTCGCTGCTGCTGGAATCGGACGCGGTCGCCACCGCCCCGGACGCGCTGGCGGCGGGCCGGGTAACGCTGCAAGGAATTGTGGAGCCCGCCGATAAAGAGGCGCTGCGGGGGGCCTATCTTGCCGCTCATCCCGAGGCGGAGATGTACTATCAATTCACCGATTTCCACCTGTATCGGCTGAATGCCCCGCGCCTGCATTTCGTCGCGGGGTTCGGGCGGGTGGTGTGGTTGGAGACGGGGATGTTGTAAGGTTACGCGGCTCCTTATTTTTCACTCTTTTTATCCAACAGCATCACAAGGGGCGAGTAATAAGAAATATAAGGCATAATAATAGTTAGAAATTGAGTTTTAGCCACGACTCGAGAACTCGCCCCCTCAAATGAGAAATTTCCCAAAAATATACAGACACAAGACAATATAAAAAATATATTAATATAAATAATATACTTAAATAAATTTCTTGATCGTGATATAAATAAGCAAAAAATCAATCCCGCAACATATAAAGCTGCAACAAAATCACTGCCACACCTAAAATACCCGCCGCACGACGCGCCTATATTATAACGAGTGAATATCCATGTCAGTAGGATTGGCACCAAAGAGAGAGTTAATATTAACAATGAAAATAGCACTCTCTGCCCTTGAGTTCTCAAAATTTTATCCTCCGAAATTATCCTGTTGCCATCAAATTTATCGTGCACTTTCTCATATCTCGCTTTAGTTGCACATAGCATTTCCCGAAACGAAAACGCCGGAACCTCGCGGCCCCGGCGTTCTTTAACCTCATCAAGTGGGGGCCGAAGCCCCCACCCGTTCGTTCTTACCCGTGCAGCTTAATCGCCGTGGTGGCCAGCGTCAGATAGCCGACGGCCGCGCCGTAGCGATCCTTATAGTTCGCGCGCACCAGCGGATCGAGCGTCGGTTGCACCTTGGCGTGCAGCGTCTTGTTCCAGTCCCCGGCGTGCTGGAAGTTGCTCATGATGTAGGTCCAGCAGTTGAGTTCATCGACGGCGTGCAGCCCCGTCGACTCGCCCCCCGAGGGGATCGACAGAAGACGCGCCAGTTCCTTGGTATCGACGTTATAGGCCCAGAGGAAGTTATTCACGTGGCTGCCGCTATCTTCGCCGATGAAGAGGGTGCGCAGCTTTTCCGAGAACTTCAGATTATCCGGGTTGCCGATGATGTTCGGGTTCGACAGGTTGCCCAGGCCATCGGCCTTAATGTCTTCGCCGACCAACAGCATTTTGCTGCTGAGCGGGACCCACTCGCTGACGATCTTCGCGCCCTTGCTGTCCGACACGCCGCCGCCGAGCTTATGCTCGACCACGCCCCCGGCGTTCAGGGCCTTGTCGAGCGCAATATTGCTTTCTTCATTGAAGCCCTTACCGCCCTTGACCATCGAGTCGACGATGTTTTGCAGGGCCGAGTAAGCAACCTTATCCTTGGCGTTAACCGTCGTGCCTTCCATCTTGGTGAAGGCCATCGAGCCGCCGACGAGATAGGCGTAGCGATGGGTTTCGAGGAAGGCGGCGGCCTTTTCCATGCCGGGCTTCATCTTCACCCAGTTGGCGGCACCATTGTAGAAGATCTTGGTGTAGGACGCGTCGTTCGGATCTTCCTTCTTCACGTCCATAATGTCCGACGGCTTCAGGCTATTGGCCATGGCTTCGATTTCGGCGCTGGTGGCGTGACCAAGCTTAATCCAGGTGATCTTGGTGCCCGCTGCCGAGGTATCGAGCGTGAAGCCCGGCGCGTATTTGGCCACATAAAGCGTGCCCGACGACAGGTCCTTCGCCTTATCGGCAACAAAGAGGAACAGGCCGCTGTTGGTGGCGTCATCACCCATCAGCACCGTGCGATTGTCCGGCATCACCTGCACCAATTCGTGCGAGATGCGGCCCATATTGTAATGCTTCTTCACCGAACCCGTGCCATCGGCATGGACGATGATTTCCGGCATATGGCCGTAATGGTAAGGATTGGCCTTCGTTTCGTCGCCATACACGTTCTTGCTGAACGCCTTGAACTGCTTGTTACCGGAGACGAACGGCGCATCGGGCTCATATTCTTCGCTCGACAGATGCGTGCCCCAGGGCGAGAGGCTCGCGCCGCAGGTGATCCACAGGCCGTGGGCCTTGGAGGTATCGACATTGTGATACTTCACCAAGCTCAGCATGCCGGTTTCCGGGCTCTGGTCCAGCGTCAGCACGGCAATCGGCGACGGCAGCGTGCCGTAAGCATCGACCCCGGCGAGATCGAGCGAGGTATATTCGAACTGGACGACGGCAAACACGGTATTGCCCTTCACGCCCTTCACTTTTGCGCCCGGAACCTTCAGCAGCGAGGTGCCATCGGGCGCGTCGGAGAAGAAGTGGCGTTCCTTGCCCGGAACCGACTTATCGATAATCGGCTGATTATTGATATCGTAATAGCCGCCCGCGAGGATCTTGCCGCCCTTACCGTCCGAAACCATGTCGCCGGTGATGAAGAAGGGGTGATAGCTCAGCGGAAAGCGATGACGGCTCTTGTCCGCCAGTTCAACTTCGATGGCCGATTCGACCGTCGTCGTCGCCATCGCCGCCGGGTTCGACAGGGTCGGTGCAGCCATGCTTACGAAGCGGGTTTTGCCAACGCGTAAGGCCGGAGCCGCCAGCGCCGTGTTATCACCGAGACCGGCCACGAAAGAGGCGAGCGTCCCTGCGGCCAGCGGCAGCATCGGAACACCGGCAAGAAGTTTAAGGGCCTGGCGACGGGACGTATCAATCATGTCGGTCATAGCGGGGCATCCATTGGCTGGGCACAAAATACGGCGGGAGCCGCCCGAAATCATCCATGACAACCAAGGGCAAGCTTGCGCCGCCGGACTCTAGAACGCACGGATGACCATTTTATGACTACTGATAATGCTGCCAGCCAATCTGATACAATTCTGCGCTAGACCTGAGATTTATATGAGGCGATAGGAGCCAATACCGCTTTCAGGGGTGCCTCATTCGTGCTGGGCGATGCGCCTTTCCAAGAAAAACCCCCGCGTGTGACGGCGGGGGTTCCAGATTAGGCGGCGCGGTCGCGGAGCGCGATGGGGCAGGCAACCATCCGGTTGCCGACTAAAATCGGCTCGGGCCGGGTCTGGCTGCACGATGCTTCTGCCAGCGGGCAACGCTTATGGAAGGCGCAGCCGGAGGGCGGGTTGAGCGGCGAGGGCAGTTCGCCCGATAGGCGCGGGCGGCTTTCCGGCGGCTCGCCAATCGCCCGCAAGCGCGGACGGCTGCCGAGGAGCGCTCGGGTATAAGGGTGGCGCGGATCTTCGAAAATCTGCTCCACCGGCCCATATTCCACGGGCCGCCCCAAATACATCACCATCACGTCGGAGGCGATGTGTCGAACAACGCCGAGATCGTGCGAGATGAACACATAGGCAAGGTCGAACTCGTCCTGCAAATCCATCAGCAGGTTCAATACCTGCGCCTGAATCGACACATCGAGCGCCGAGACGGGCTCGTCGGCGACCACAATGCGCGGGTTCAGCATCAGCGCACGCGCAATGGCGATACGCTGGCGCTGACCGCCCGAAAACATATGGGGATAGCGCCCGTAGAACTCGGGCCGCAGCCCCACCTTCGCCATCATCGCCTCGGCAGCCGCGCGCCGGTCCGCGGCGCTCATCTCGGGCCGGTTGATCGCCAGCGGCTCTTCCAGCGCGCGGCCAATCGTATGGCGCGGGTTGAGCGAGCCATAGGGGTTCTGGAACACCATCTGCACGCTTTGGCGCAAGCGCTTGCGCGTGGCGGCATCGGCCTGCGTTACCGGCTTGCCGTCGATGAAGAGTTCGCCCTCGGTCGGCTCCTCGAACAGGGCCAGCAGGCGCGCGAGGGTGGATTTGCCGCAGCCGCTTTCGCCCACAATCGCCAGAGTTTGCCCGGCGTTGAGGGTGAAGGACACGCCATCGACGGCTTTCACCATCGCGCTCGGTTGGAACAGCCCCCGGCTGACGCCATAGTGACGGCGCAGGTCCACCGCTTTCATGAGATCGGTCATTACACGGTCTCCCCGGAGGTTAGCCGGTCGTGGGGCTGGCCTTGGCCATCAAGGGGCGTGTGGCAGCGCACAGCCCCGCCAAAGGTTTCGGGCTTTAAGAGCGGCGCTTCCGACCGGCAACGGTCTTTTACAAAACTGCAGCGCGGGTTGAACAGGCAACCTTTCGGGCGGTCGCCAATCCCCGGCACCACGCCCGCAATCGTCGGCAACCGCTTGCGCGGCCCGCCGAGCACCGCCGTCGCATGTTCGGGGAGCGCATTGAGCAGCGCCGCCGTATAGGGGTGGCGCGGCGCGGTGAACAGGCGTTCCACCGGCGCTTGCTCCACCACTTGGCCCGCGTACATCACCTGCATGCGGTGCGCAGCTTCCGACACCACCGCCATATCGTGGGTGATCAGCACCATGGTCATTTTCTGCTCCCGCTGAAGGCGGGTGAGCAAATCCATGATCTGCGCTTGGATGGTCACGTCGAGCGCGGTGGTCGGCTCATCGGCGATCAGCAGGCGCGGACGGCACGAAATCGCCATCGCAATCATAATGCGCTGGTTCATCCCGCCCGAAAGCTGATGCGGATAGGACGAGAGGCGCGAGACCGGATCGGGAATACCGACCTGATTGAGCAGTTCGACGATGCGATCCCGGCGCTGGGCCTTATTGGCCGAGGTGTGAACCCTCAAGGCTTCATCGATCTGATATTCGACCGTAAAGCAGGGGTTCAGGCTGGTCGTCGGCTCTTGAAAGATCATGGCGATATCTTTGCCCACAATTGCCCGGCGTTGCGCCGCACTGAGGGTCAGAAGATCGCGCCCGTCAAAGCTAAGCTTATCGGCGCGAATAATGGCGTAATCGGGCAAAAGCCCCATCGTCGCCAGCATCGAGACCGATTTACCGGAGCCGGATTCCCCGACCACGCCCAGCACTTCGCCTTCAGGAACGGTAAGATCGACCCCGTCGACCGCGCGGAACAAGCCGCGCGACGTGGGAAATTCGACCGTGAGATTGCGGATTTCAAGCAGGCTCATGAGCGTTTCAACTTCGGATCGAGAGCATCGCGCAGACCGTCGCCGATCAGATTGAAGGCCAGCACCGCCAACAGAATGGCAACGCCCGGCAACGTCACCCACCAGGCGCGTTGCAGATATTGCGTGGCGTCGGACAGCATGGTTCCCCATTCCGGCGTCGGCGGCTGCGCGCCTTGCCCAAGGAAGCCCAGCGCCGCCGTATCCAGAATCGCCGTTGAAAGACTAAGGCTCGCCTGCACGATCAAAGGGGCCAAGCAGTTCGGTAACACCGTGCGCACCATGAGCCGGAACTTAGAGGAGCCGATCATCCGCGCCGCCAGCACATAATCCTTGGTCAGTTCCGATAGAACCGCCGCATGGGTGAGGCGCACGAAACTCGGCAGCAGCACAATACACACGGCGACCATGGCATTATTCAGCCCCGGCCCCAAAATGGCGACGATGGTCAGCGCCAGCAGCAGCGTGGGCATGGACTGGAGAATATCCATAAAGCGCAGCAGCGCGATTTCCACAATCCCGCGAAAGAACCCGGCGATCAGCCCCAAGGCAATCCCAACGACAATGGACACCGCCACCACGATAACGGCGATCAGCAGCGATACGCGTGCGCCGAAAAGGATGCGCGAGAGAATATCGCGGCCAATATCATCGGTGCCGAGAATAAAGCGCCAACTACCCTCATCCGTCCAAACGGGCGGCACCAGCAACGCATCGCGATATTGTTCGATGGGGCTATGCGGGGCCACCCAAGGGGCAAAAACCGCCAGCAAAATCATCGTAACGATCAAGATAAGCCCGGCAAAAGCGCCGCGATTGCTGGAAAATTCAAGCCAGAACAGCCGGAACGGCCCAGGCGGGGCAATTGTCGGCGCTGTATTGACAGAAAGACTGGTCATCACCCCTCCCTAGCGCTTATGGCGAATGCGCGGATTAATAATACCGTAGGTCAGCGTCATCAGCAGATTGACGAGGATGGTCGTCGTCGCAATCAGCATCAGCGCCCCTTGCAAAATAGGATAATCTCGGCGCGACAGCGCTTCGATCAGCCATTTGCCAATGCCCGGCCAGCTAAAGATCGTCTCGGTCAGCACCGCGCCGGAAAACAGGGTCGAAACCTGCAAACCAATGACGGTAACAACCGGGATCAGCGCGTTGCGCAGCGCATGGACGGCGACGACCCGTAAGGGCGATAAGCCTTTCGCGCGTGCCGTGCGCACATAATCTTCTTGCAAGACTTCAAGCATGGCCGAGCGCGTCATCCGCGCGATCACCGCCATCGGAATCGTGCCCAAGGCAATCGCGGGTAAGGCCAAATGCCGCAAGGCCGACCAAAAAGCGTCGTACTCGCCCAAAATCAACGTATCGATCAACACGAAGCCGGTCACGGGCTGGAAGAAGTAAATCAAGCCAACGCGGCCCGAAACGGGGGTCCACCCGAGGGTCATCGAGAAGAGCAACACCAAAATCAGCGCCCACCAGAACACCGGCATCGAATAGCCCGCGAGCGCAACCGTCATGACCGAATAATCGGTCATCGATTTTCGTCGCACCGCCGCAATCATGCCCAAAGGAAGCCCAACGAGAACCGCAAAGAGAATGGACGCTGCCGCCAGTTCCAAGGTCGCGGGGAAGCGCGACAGGAACTCGCTCAGCACCGATTCCTTCGTGTACATGGAGCGGCCAAGGTCGCCGTGCGCCATCTTGGTGATGTAATCGACATATTGTTCCCACACGGGCCGATCTAAGCCGAGCGCTGCCATACGTTCGGCATAAACTTGCGGCGACAGCCCGCGATCCCCCGACATGATTTGCACGGGGTCGCCCGGAACAATACGGATCATCACAAAGGCAAGCAACGTCACACCAATAAAGGTGGGAATCGTCAGGAGAACCTGACGGAGAATAAAGGACAGCATGGATGAACGGTTCCTAGAGCATTCCCGCACAAAACTCTAAAGCGAGTGTGCTTGAAAAGAATGCGACCAACCAGGTCTTTTATTGAGCAAATGCTTCGCAATGGGGCGATACCCCGCAACGAGCGATGCTCTAGAATAATGAGAGGGCCGGACGCTCTTAAAAGCGCGTCCGGCCCTCCCGTCATTTAGCCCGTAAAGGCTACTTCATGCTCACGCCGTAAAACTTGAAGCGACCCAGCGGATCGACCTTAAAGCCTTCGACGTTCTTGGACATCGGCACGGTTTGCACCGCATGGGCAACCGTTACCCAGGGGGCTTCGTCTTTGAAGATCACCTGAGCTTCTTTATAGAGCTTGCCGCGTTCGGCCCGATCCGACGTTTTACGCGCCTTCTGGATCAGATCTTCGAACGGCTGGTTACACCAGCGCGCACGGTTCCCGCCCGACTTAGCCGAGCCGCAGCCCAGCAGTTCATAAAGGAAGTTATCGGGATCCCCAGTATCGCCGGTCCAGCCCAGCATCATCGTCTGATGCTCGCCTTCGCGGGTCCGGTTCAGATATTCAGCCCAATCGAAAGAAACGATTTTGGCTTTAATCCCAACCTTGGCCCAATCGGCCTGAACGATTTCAGCCATACGCTTGGCGTTCGGGTTATACGGGCGGGCAACCGGCATGGCCCACAGGTCCACTTCGGTGTCGGCCGGAACGCCCGCTTCGGCCAGAAGCTTCTTCGCAGCTTCCGGATCGAACGCATAGTCCTTAACATCATTGTTATAGGCCCAGCCGATAACCGGCGGCAGCGGGTTCTTCGCGACCTCACCAATCCCGCCCGGATAGACGGCATCGATAATGGTCTTCTTGTTGATGGCAAGGTTCAGCGCCTGACGAACCCGCTTATCGTCAAATGGCTTCTTTTGCACATTGAAGGCGATATAGCCGACGTTAAGACCGGCTTGCTGAAGAACCTTCAGGCTCGGCTCTTTTTTCAGCGCCTCGATATCGGCCGGGTTCGGGTAGGCGGCAACATTGCACTCGCCTGCCTTCAACTTATTTACGCGCTGCGCACTATCGGGCGTAATCGCGAAAACGAGACCATCGAGGGAAGACTTACCTTCGAAATAATCCGGGTTCGTCTTGTAACGGATCGTCGAATCCTTGACGTAATCGACATAGATAAACGGACCCGTGCCAACCGGCTTCAGGTCGATATCTTCCATTTTGCCCTGTTTTTGCAACAGATCGGCATATTCCTTAGAATAGACCGACATAAAGGGCATGCCCACATTGGTGATGAAGGGCGAAAGCGCTTCTTTAATGGTCATCCGAACGGTCAGATCGTCAACTTTTTCGATCTTCACCAGATTTTCCGACATGCCCAGATCGTCGAAATACTGGTACTTGCCGCCGCCAATCGGGTTGTACGGGTGATCTTTCTTAAACTGCCGCTCAACCGAGAACACCACATCGTCGGCGTTCATCGTGCGCGTCGGCTTAAAGAAGGAGGTGGTGTGGAACTTCACGCCCTTGCGAAGCGTGAAAGTATAGACCGTACCATCGGCCGACACTTCGTATTTTTCAGCGAGGCTATTGGCCAGATTGGTCGTGCCGCGCTCGAAATCCACCAGACGGCTGTAGATCGTTTCAGCGGCCGCCGTGCTCGTCGTCCCCGACGTTGCGCGCGCAGGGCTGAAATTCTCGGGGCTGCCTTCGGAGCAGAAAATCAAAGTCTTGGCTTGCGCTGTGCCAGCCAAAAGCGCCGCTACCATCGAAACCGATGCAAGCGTTAATGTGCGATAGTTCACCCTTTATACTCCCGGTAAACAACACTGAAGCCCGCTCCGGTCATCTTCGGACCGTGAGCATCCTCTTTAGATAGTCTATTTTGCAACCAAATGTCATGCCGAAATAAGCTTGAGTGTCCGCTAACAATGCGGGGATTCATGAAAAATTATACAATTATATAGCCAAATTATTTCCCGTTAGTGTCTAGACCTTTCCAAACCCGCTCTTTATCGTTATTCCAGTGAACAAACCTCCTTCCTCCCCCTTACAGGAATGCCGATGCCGTCTTTACCTCACCCCATTCTGGCCGAAATAACCCGTGGCGGGATCGTCGAAAGCGCCCATAGCGGCTGCGCCGTGGTGGTGGATGGGGGGGGCGGAATTGTCGCGGAATGGGGCGATAGCGCCCGGCTGACCTATCCGCGCTCCTCCAACAAAATCCTTCAAGCACTCCCCTTGATTGAAAGCGGCGCCGCCGATCGCTTCCAGGTAAGCAAGGCCGAACTGGCGCTCGCCTGCGCCTCCCATCGCGGCGAAATCCAGCATGTTGAAACTGTCCAAGCCTGGCTTGCCCGGATGGGACTTTCCGATGCCGATCTTGAGTGCGGCAGCCATTGGCCGTTCGACGAGGCGGCCACCCTTGCGCTTGCGCGCAGCGGGGCCACCCCGACCGCCGCCCATAATAATTGTTCGGGCAAACATACGGGGTTTCTTGCCACCGCCCTGCACCTGGGCGAGCCATTGAAGGGCTACATTGGTTACGATCACCCGGTGCAGCGCCGCATTACCGAAACCCTGTCGGAGATGCTGGAAGTCGATCTCTTCGCGGCCCCCTGGGGGGCAGATGGTTGCGGGATTCCGACAATGGCGGCCCCACTAAAATCGCTCGCGCTGTCGATGGCCAAATGCGCCGACCCGTCCCGCCTGCCACCCCGCCGGGCCGAGGCCGTGCGGCGGCTCGTCGACGCGATGGCGACCGAAGGTTTTTATGTCGATGGCACCCTGGGCTTTGCTACGCGGCTGATGGCGGTCGCGGGCGCGCAGATCGTCTGCAAAATCGGCGCGGAAGGTGTGTTCACGGCGATTGTGCGCGAGAAGGGGTGGGGCATCGCCCTAAAAATCGAGGACGGCACCGCGCGGGCGGCGGAAATCGCGCTGGGCGGGGTTTTGCGTGCGCTCGGCTTGCTCAGCGAAGCCCAGCAACTAGCCCTGGCCGATATTCTCACCGTGCCGGTTAAAACCCGCGCCGGGGTGCATGTCGGCGATCTGCGCGCCGCCGATCTTGGGACGCCGGGGGCGTTTTAGCGCCGATACAAAATCATTCCGGCGTGATGCAGGACCCCACCGATAAAATCGCCATCGGCGGTAAACCCTGTGTCGTCCCAATAGTCGATGTGAGTGCCCTTGATTTCGTAGCGGCCCGTATAGGCGTTTTCCCGCGTGCCGCGCGCTTCGCGGTAGCGGCCGTTGGCGAGCAGTTCGTGGCGAATGTAACCGTCCGCCGTGACCCACAGGCCCACATAGGGGTGGGGTTCGGTCATCAAAGCCTCCTGAGCGATGTGGTTTTGCGCGAAAATGAGCGATGGGATCGGGCTTTGGGCCGCGGTTTCCATCGAGGCAAGAAAGAGCACAGGAGAGAGCAGCCGCCCCAGGAGGGTAAAGCGGCAGGCTCCCCATAGAGTGGGGCTGCCCATCGGATTAAACCTTTCCAGGCTGACGATTAATAGGGGCTGGCGGTAGGCCGCACGATGATTTCGCTCACGTCAACGCCGCTCGGTTGATCCACGGCAAAAGCAATCGCCTCGGCAATGGCGCGGGCGGGCAGCGCGATTTTGCGGAAATCTTCCATCATCGCCTTCGCCCCGAGATCGGTGATCGTGTCGGCAAGGTCGGATTCGGTGACGCCCGGCGAGATCACCGTGACGCGGATTTTATCGTTCTCCTGGCGCAGCCCCTCGGAAATCGCCAACACGGCATATTTCGTCGCGCAATAGACCGCCGCCGTCGGATACACCGCGTGCCCGCCGATGGACGCTATATTGATGACCTGCCCGCTGCCCTGCTGCTGCATGATTGGCAGAACGGCGGCGATTCCATGCAGGACGCCGCGAATATTCACGTCGATCATCCGGTTCCACTCATCGAGCTTCAGGGCGGCCAGCGGCGACAGCGGCATTAGCCCGGCGTTATTCACCAGCACGTCGAGCCGCCCGAAGCGCGTGAGCGCCGCATGGATGAATTGATCGACGCTATCTTGATCGGTCACATCGACCGGCTGCACCAGCACCGTGCCGCCCGCCGCGCGGATTTTCGCCGCCAACGCTTCCAGGCGATCCGTGCGCCGCGCGCCGATGACCACCTTCGAACCGCGCCCGGCCAGAAGTTCCGCCGTGGCCGCGCCGATTCCGCTGCTGGCGCCGGTGATCGCAATGATTTTGGCTTGGGTCATTCTGTCTCTTCTCCAATTTTTCCGCAGGCCGTTTGCCCTGGGGACGAGAAGAAACTTAGCGATTGGGAGGACTAGGGCGGTAGACCAAGGCTCGCGCGTTCTTGCCTAATTCTCCAAACCTTACGCCCCCGCCATGAGCGCGGGCGTCTCGCGCAGCCGGGCGGTATCGCGTTTTGGCGGCGCGCCGAACAGGCGGCGGTATTCGCGGCTGAACTGGGAGGGGCTTTCGTAACCGACGCTGAAAGCCGCTTCCGCCGCATCCATCGCTTCGGCGAGAATGAGCCGGCGGGCCTCTTGCAACCGAATATGCTTTTGGAACTGCAAGGGGCTCATTTGCGTCACGAGGCGGAAATGATGGTGCAGGGCCGAAGGGCTCATCCGCGCCTCCTGGGCCAGATGCTCAACCCGCAGGCTTTCGCGGAAATTCTCCTTAATCCAACCGATAGCGCGGCTTACGCGCTGGTGCTGGCTGTCGGGCCGAGCGATTCGCGTCAGCCGCGCGCCCTGATCGCCCGTCAGTGCCCGGTATAGAATCTCGCGCTCCAGCAGCGGTGCTAGAATTGCCTGATCCTCCGGCGCATCGAGCAGTCGGGCAAAGCGCAAAAACGCTTCCAGCAGCGGTGGCGTGACCGCGCTCAGAAAAAGCCCGGCACTCGCCTTCGTCTCGGCCGCAGGCGCGCGCTCGCCTAAGGCCAGAATCACCTCGTTCAGCAGGCGCGGATCGAGATCGTAGCGCAGGCAGAGATAGGGTTCCGCCGCCGTCGCCCGAATAACCTGCCCCGAGATCGGCAGATCGACGGAGATCACGAGATAACTCGACGGATCGTAAACAAAAGCTTCCATTCCGAGCATCACTTGCTTCGCCCCTTGGACGATCAGGCACAGCGCGGGTTGATGCAGCGCCTGAATGGGCTCGGTCGGCGCGCTGGCGCGGATCAGCGCAAAATGCGGCAATGCTGTTGTCACCACCCCATCGCCGGGGGCGTGACGCATCGCCAAAGCCGCCAATTCAGCCAGAAGTTCGGACGCCGACATACTGAAACTCCCCCGCAGCGGCCTTCAATCTAGGCCCTCCCCCCGGCTCGAAGCGAGTCCCCAGATCAAGCTTTTGGAGTCTTTGGCAATTCTTGTGGAGAATCAGGCAATAAGCCCCCTTTTCGGCAGGGCTAGTTTCCGCCAAGGTGAGCGCGAGACGCGAAGCCCCGCCTATGCTATGGGTGCGGCTCTAGACGATTGACGGCGTGGGAGCGGCAACGAATGCACTTTCGGATTTCCCTGAGCGGGGCTTTGCGCTGGCGCACTGCGCTCGCGCTCGTGCTGCTCGGCCCAGCTTTGTCCGCCTGCGCCCAATCGACCCCCGCCGCACCGCCGCCGCTGGCGAGCGAGCCCACCATCGTGCAAGTTCAATCGCCGCTGGGGGCCTATCTTGCCAGCACGAGCGCGGCCACGGCGGGCGACTATGCCGCCGCCGCCGATCTCTCCACGCAAGCGCTCGCCGACGATCCCGAGAATCTCGATCTCATGCGCCGCGCCTTTGTGTTCAGTACCGGCGAGGGGCGGATGGAACAGGCGGTGCAACTTGCCCGCCGCTTGACCGCGCGCGACCCCAGCTTTCCGCTGGCGCAAATCGTCCTGGCGTTCGAGGATGTTGGCAGCGGGCATAGGGAAGATGCGGAAAAGCGCATCGCCGCCCTGCCCCGCTCGGGCGTCAATAATCTGCTGCTCCCCGTCGTCGGGGCGTGGATTGCCGCGTCCCAAAATAAATGGGAGGCCGCCGAGCAATCTTTACGCCCGCTTGCCGATATTTCGCCGCTGGCCGGGCTGTTCGACTATCACACGGCCCTGATTGCCGCGCGCCGGGGCGATAAAGCCGGGCTCGAAGCCGCCATCGAATCGCTGCTGAAAGCCGATGAAACGCCGCCGCTGCGTATCGTCGAGCTTGCGGGGGCTTTCTATGAAAACACCCAGCGCCCCGAAAAAGCGAAAGCGCTCTATGATGTCTATCAAGCGCGCAACCCGGATACGCTCTATCTCACCAACGCCTATCGCCGCATCGCCGACAAAGCCCCCCCGCCGCGCTTGGCCCTGACCGATAAGGAAGGCTTGGCCGAGGCGCTGTTCGATGTGGCGACCCTTATTCAGCGCGAACGCCAGGGCAATGAGACGGCGCTGATCTACACGCGCATCGTGCTGTCCCTGCGCCCCGATTTCCCCGCCGCGCAAATGCTGCTGGCGGAGATTCTGGAAACCCAGAACCGCGAAGCCGCCGCGATCAAAACCTACCAAAGCATCGGGCCGGACTCGCCGTTCCGCTGGGTCGCCCGCCTGCGCGTGGCCGGCAACCGCGACGCGCTGGGCGATACCGAGGGCGCGCTCGCTGACCTCAAGCAAATGGCGCTCGAACGCCCGGAGCGCGACGATGCCCTGGGCTATGCGGGCGATCTGCTGCGCCAGCACAGCCGCTTTGCCGAGGCCGTCATTCTGTACGATAGCGCCTTTGGCCGCATCCCGAAAATCGAACGCCGCCACGCCTCCTTGCTATTCAACCGCGCCATTGCGCTGGAACGCTCGGGTCAGGTCGACCGCGCCATCGAAGATCTGCAACGGGCACTCAGCCTGGAGCCCGATCAGCCCTATATTCTCAATTACCTCGGCTATACCTGGGTCGATCAGGGCAAAAACCTGGAACAGGGCCGCAGGATGCTTGAAAAAGCCGTCGAGTTGCGCCCGCGCGACGGGGCTATCGTCGATAGTCTCGGCTGGGCTTTCTACCGCCTGGGCGATCTGCCGCGCGCCGTGCGCTGGCTGGAGCGCGCCGTGGAACTGAAGCCGGGCGACCCGACCATCAACGATCACTTAGGCGACGCCTATTGGCGCACGGGCCGCAAGCGCGAAGCGGGCTTCCAGTGGGAGCGCTCGCTGAAGCTGAACCCCGAGCCCAAAGACCGCGAGCAGACCGAACGCAAACTCAAAGAGGGTCTGCCGACGCCCTGACGATGGTTATGCCGGACATTCTCACCGATCTCGCCCCCGCCAAGATCAACCTTACTCTGCGGGTCTTAGGTCAGCGCGCCGATGGCTATCATCGGCTGGATTCGCTGGTTGGTTTTGCCGAAATCGGCGACCGGCTAACTGTGGCGGCGGGGACCAGCCTGTCGCTCACCGTCACCGGTCCCTTTGCGAGTGCCCTACGAGGAACGCCGCCCGATCAAAACCTCGCTTTTCGTGCCGCCGACGCGCTGCGCATTGCCGTCGGGCGGCCCGAGTTGGGGGCCACCCTCACGCTCGAAAAACACTTGCCCATCGCATCCGGCATCGGCGGGGGCTCGGCTGACGCCGCCGCTGCGCTGCGCCTGCTGCCGCGCCTGTGGGGGCTCGATCCCGCGACGCTGCCGCTGGCCGGCATTGCAGCCCGCCTCGGGGCCGATGTGCCCATGTGCTTGCTGCGCAAAAGCGCCCGCGTGGCCGGGGTCGGAGACGTGATCGATCCCTTGCCGCTTCCCCGCGTTGCCGCCGTGCTGGTCAATCCTGGCGTTCCGGTAGAAACCAAAGCCGCCTTCGCCGCGCGGGAGGGGGAATTTTCCCTGCCACTACTGGCCCTGCCACCGCTTCAGGGCGTCGATGATCTGGCCGATCTCGTTCAGCGCGGCGGGAATGATCTTACCCGCCCGGCCCTCACCCTCGCCCCCGTCATCGCCGACGTGCTGAAAGCCCTGCGCGCCGCCCCCAATTGCCGCGCCGCCGCCCTTTCGGGCAGCGGGGCCACCTGCTTCGGCCTCTTCCCCACCCGCGACGCCCGCACCGAAGCCGCCGCCCGCATCAAAACCGCGCACCCCAATTGGTGGGTGGCGGGGACGTGGATCGGGGGAGCGGGATAAGCGCTGACGCGCAGCTTGGGGCACCGCCCCAAACCCCGTTAAAGGCTTCAGCTTTAAAATCCAAGCCCTAGACTCTTGACCCAAAACCGGGATTCTTAAGGGCCTTGGCCCTTAAGCGGAGCGCAGAGGCAGGGCCTCTGCATCGCGCAGCGAGACCGTTTCGATTCGATGACTAACCTTACGCCCGATGCCGCGACGACGCCGATGATGGCGCATTACCTTGCTTTGAAGCAGCAGTATCCCGATTGCCTGCTGTTTTACCGCATGGGCGATTTCTACGAGATGTTCTTTGACGATGCGGTGCAAGCCGCGCGGGCGCTTGATATTACGCTAACGAAACGGGGCAAGCACGGCGGGGATGATATCCCGATGGCGGGGGTGCCGGTGCATGCCGCTGAAGGCTATCTCTCGCGGTTGATCCGCGCCGGGTTTCGCGTCGCAGTCTGCGAGCAGATGGAAGACCCGGCGGAGGCGAAGAAGCGCGGCCCGAAAAGCCCGGTAAAGCGCGACGTGGTGCGCGTGGTAACGCCGGGCACGATTACCGAAGACGGGTTGCTGGATGCGCGCCGGGCGAATTTCCTTACGGCGCTGTGCGATAACGGCGGGCAAGTGGCGCTTGCGGCCATCGATATGACCAGCGGCAGTTTTCAGGTCGGGCTGCTGGGCGATACCGGCAAGCCGGGGCTCGCGGAAGCCACCGCCGCCGCGCTGTTTCGGCTTGATCCGGCGGAAATTTTGCTCCCGGAACGATTATTGAAGGCCGAACGGCTGTTCGAAGTGTTCGGCGAGTGGAAATCGCGCTTAGCCCCGCTGCCGGGGCCGCGTTTCGATGCGGGCAATGGCCGGAAGCGGCTTGAGGCTTTGTTTGAGGTCGGCACGCTCGAAGGCTTTGGCCGCTTCAGCCTCGCGGAAATCGCGGCTGCCGGGGCTTTGGTCGATTATCTCGACCTCACCCAGCGCGGTCGCCTGCCCCGGCTCGACCCGCCAACGCGGCTGGAAACCGGGGCGACGATGGCGATTGACGCCAGCACGGCCCGGTCGCTCGAATTGATTCGCACGCAGAACGGCGAGCGCAAAGGCTCACTTCTCGCCACCATCGACCGCACCATCACCCCCGGCGGCGCGCGATTGCTGCATGCAAGGCTGGTCGCCCCGCTGACCGACCGGGGCGCAATTGCGGATCGGCTCGATGCGGTCACCTATTTCCATACCTATAGCGATGTGCGCGCCAAACTGCGCGAGGAGTTGAACCGCGCGCCCGATTTGGAACGCCCGCTCACCCGCCTCACCCTCGGGCGGGGTGGCCCGCGCGATCTGGCCGCGATCCGCGATGGCTTACGCGCGGCGGAAACCCTGCGCGAACGGCTGCTGGCCGATCAATCCAAGCCGCTCCCCGCCGAACTTTCCGCCGCCTGCACGGATATGCGCCCCGATACGGGCTTGATCGACCGGTTGGAGCGGGCGCTGAAACCCGATCTGCCGCTTCTCGCGCGCGATGGCGACTTCATCGCGCCCGACTATGCGCCGGAGTTGGATTTCCAGCGCTCTTTACGCGACGACGCCCGCCGCCATATCGCGGCGCTACAAGCCCGTTACGCGTCTGAAACGGGTGTGAATAGCCTGAAGGTTAAGCATAATAATGTGCTGGGCTATTTCGTCGAAGTGACCGCCGCCCAGGCCGATAAGCTGTCGGAACCCTTCATTCACCGGCAGACGCTGGCGGGCGCAGCGCGGTTTACCACGGTTGATCTCGCCGATCTCGACTCAAAGGTCGCCAAAGCGGGCGATACAGCGCTGGCCTTGGAACAGCGCTTGTTCGAGGATTTGGTCGGCGAAGTTCTCGCCCGCGCCGAACCCATTGCGGCCACGGCCCGCGCGCTCGCCGTGCTGGATGTGGAAGCGGCGCTGGCCGATCTCGCCGCCGACCGGGGCTATACCCGCCCAACCCTGACCGACGGCACCGAGTTCGATATTCAGGGCGGCCGTCATCCGGTGGTGGAAGCACTACTGCCCGGCGGCGCGAGCGGCTTCATCGCCAATGATTGCGATTTAGGAACGAACCGCCTTTGGCTTCTTACCGGCCCGAACATGGCCGGGAAATCGACCTTTTTGCGGCAGAACGCGCTGATTTGCCTGCTGGCCCAGGTGGGCGCTTACGTCCCCGCCCGCGCCGCGATGATGGGGATTGTCGATCGGCTCTTCTCCCGCGTCGGGGCGGCGGATGATCTTGCGCGCGGGCGCTCCACCTTCATGGTGGAAATGGTGGAAACCGCCGCGATTCTGAACCAAGCCGGGCCGCGCGCTTTGGTAATTCTCGACGAAATCGGGCGCGGCACGGCCACTTTCGACGGGCTATCGATTGCCTGGGCCGCCGTCGAGCATCTGCACGAAGTCAGCCGCTGCCGCTGCCTCTTCGCCACCCATTATCACGAGCTCACGAAGCTCAGCGCCCGCCTGCCCGCGCTGTCGTGCCACTCGATGCGCGTGAAGGAATGGCAGGGCGACGTCGTGTTTCTCCACGAAGTCCAACCCGGCGCGGCGGACCGTTCCTACGGCATCCACGTCGCCAAACTCGCCGGGTTGCCGAAGCCGGTACTACGCCGCGCCGAACAGGTGCTGAAACTGCTGGAGTCGGGCGATAGTTCTACCGCCCTCTCCCGCCTCGCCGACGATCTGCCGCTCTTCGCCGCCCTGCGCCCCGTTGCGGAACCGGAAGAAGTTTCGGAGGCGCCGCCCGCGCTTCACCCGGCGTTGGCGGCCCTGGCCGCGACCGACCCGGACGCGCTAACGCCGCGCGAGGCGCTGGAGGTGCTGTATCGGTTGAAAGAAAAAATGTTCCACTGTTTATAATTTCATTGCCTGTATGACATCTCCTAATGCCCTGGCTTTTTGATCGATTTTTTGCTCTAGATCAGTCACGTCTATCCGAAATGACAACCTAGCCTCCCTAGCAAACGCTCCTGTATCCGGTAATTTTTTCCAACCTGCTTGAGTCATTCTATTTATCGATTCTTCAAATCTTTCCTTCAATCTCTTCTTTATATTCTCCCAATTTTCCTTTCCAGCTGCAGATATATTTATTTGAGCATCGACACTATTTTCGGTAAGATTTCCGAAAATAATGGTCTCCCTACCCTCCAAAAGATCTATACGATATGATTTTTCATCAGTACTTTGCCGATACGCGTAACCGGCGCGTGACAATACTTCTTCCGCCCAAAAATCTGCACTTATCTTCTTATACTCCCCACGCACGACTTCATATAATTGATTGAGCTCGCTTATCACGTGCCCCATACTAGGACGCTGGCTGGGATGCACATTGGTGCAAAGCATTATTAATCTTTCCAATCTTTTATTTAGAGAGCGCCAATTTTGACACATTAAACCTGCTAACTTACTACCAACTTCCTGATGCCAATCCTGAGCATTACCACCTCCAATTGGGGGATTTTTGCCGGAAGCCATATAATACATGGTCATACCTACACCATACACATCAACACTCGCTTCCCTGGAAATTTTTGACTTTCTAGAGGATATAAGTTCGGGTGCCTGATAGCCAATTTGAGAGTTTGGACTATTCGCATCCTCGCCTTTTGCTCCCTCATGCCATGACATATCATAATTAATCATTCTTACCTTACAGGACGCATCATCAATACAATTCTCCAATATCACATTTCTTGGTCGCACATCTCTATGAAGCACAGTCTCATTGAGATTGTGA